>NZ_JBEPCJ010000006.1:177721-190966 GCF_040299565.1 Spirillospora sp. NPDC000708 | reverse complement strand
GGGGGCGGGCGGGGGGGCCGCCCCCCGTCCGGCCCGGCGGGGCCGCGTCAGGGCCCGTGGACGCCCGCTAGGCGGAGGCGATCTTCTCCTGGAAGGCGCGGAGGGCGGCGGCGCCGACGGCCTTGTCCTGGTCGCCGTTGCCGCCGCTGACGCCGACCGCGCCGACGACCTCGCCCTCGTGCACGATCGGGAAGCCGCCGACGAAGATCGCGAACTTGCCGGGCAGCATCTGGTTGATGCCGAACGCCTCGTTGCCGGGCAGCGCGGGCCCGTTCGGCGGCTCGTTGAACTTGTGGGTGTCGCGCTGGTGGCCGGCCGCGGTGAACGCCTTGGCGATCGCGATCTCCACGCCGGTGAGGCGGGCGCCGGTCATCCGGTGCAGCGCGATCGGGTGGGCGCCGTCGTCGGCGATGCAGATCGTCTGCTTCACCCCGATGCGCCGCGCCTCCTCCTCGGCTGCGGTCAGCATGACCAGGGCGTCTTCCAGGGTGAGCCGGTGAACGGTGTGCACGGGACCTCCGGTCGTGTCGAGCGGAAACGCCGTCCCGGAATGCCCACGCCGCCGTTTCCACAGCGGGTGAAGATGGGTATTGCCGGAATCGGAATTGTCGCGCAGGATGTGGCTGACGGATGAAGCGCCGGCTCCCACCGTCCGCCACGAATTGCCATCACTCCCGTCAGTCTCGGAGGACCGCCTCCACCGGGGCTATGTACACTCTGCCGAACGATCCGGACGGGATGTGGGCACATGGCACAACCATCGGTATCCGCGACGACCCCCGCACCGGCCCCGGCCGGCCCCGAGCCCGCCGGCGCCGCACCCGCCGCTCCAGCACCGGCAGGCCCAGCACCGGCAGGCGCAGCACCGGCCGCGGCCGCCGACCAGGTGCCGGTGCGCACCCTGCTCGCCGAGCCGCTGCTGCGCGGCACCCTGGTCGCCGGGGCGTCCGGTCTCGACCGCGGCGTCGGCTGGTGCCTGCCGCTGTCGGAGACCCGCACCGACCCGGGCGCCGGTCCCGGCCCCGACCTCGCCGGGGTCGCCGTCCACCTGCCGGTGGCCGCGCTGGCCCCGCCGGACGAGGCGGCGGCGGTGGTCGCCGGCCTGGTCCGCCGGGAGGCCGCCGCGCTGCTGGCCTGGCGCCCGCGCGGCGCCGACGCCGACCTCTCCGCCGCGGCCCGCGCCGCCGACGCGGCGGGCGTCCCGCTGCTGGTGCTGCCCGCCGAGGCCGACTACCGGGCGGTGAGCCGGCTCGTCGGGCAGAAGGCGCTCGCGCAGGCCGCGCACATCCTGGAGTACGGGACGCGCGTGCACCGCACGCTCGCCGAGGTCCTCGCGCACGGGCCGGGCATCCCGGCGATGGCGCACGCGATCGTCGGGCTGTCGCGCTGCTCGGTGCTGATCTGCGACGCGGAGGGCGAGCGGCTGGCGTGGGCGGAGACGCCCGACGGCCCCGCCCCGGACCCGGACGCCGTGCAGGCCGCGCTCCCGGCGCCGCCCCCGCGCGGGCCGGACGCCGTCCTGGACGGGCACGCGCACGCGGCCGAGGCGGAGCTGGCCGTCGCGCCGGGCGTGACGCTGAACGCGCTGATCACGCCCGTGGTCGTCGGCGGCGAGCCGTTCGGGCGGCTGGTGATGGTCGAGCGGACGTGCCCGCCGGACCCGCACGACCTGGCGCAGCACCGCGTCGTCGCCGAGCACGGCGCGACGCTGATCGGGTCGGAGATGCTGCGGCAGCGGTCGGTGCGGGCCGCGGAGGAGCGGGCCCGCGGCGACTTCGTCGAGGCCCTCGTGCACGGCCGGTTCGCCGACCCGCACGAGCTGGGCGCGCGCGCCCGGCACCACGACTTCGACGTGGACGGCCACTACGCGGTGCACGTGGTGTCGGCGGCGGCGCTGCTGCCGGTCGGCCGTGACTACCTGCGCCGGACGGTCACCGCCACCCGCACCGCGCAGACGCTGGAGCCCGCGGGATGCACGCTGACCGCCGCGATCGGCTCGACGATCGTGGTGATCCGGCAGGTGACGGCCGGGCCGGACCCGCTGAAGCAGCGCGCGGAGGCGGCCCGGTTCGCCGAGCGGCTGCACCGGGCGCTGCGCGCGCAGCTCGGCGAGGACCTGCGGGTGACGCACGGGCGCCCCGGCGCCGGCGCGGCGGGCGTCGCGGCCGGCTACCACGAGGCGCGGCTCGCGATGGGCCTCGCCTGGCACACGTCGGCGGCGCCCGTCTGCGGCTACGACGACCTGCGCGTGTTCGCCGCGCTGAAGGACGTCGCGGGCAGCGCGGAGGCCAAGTCGTTCGCGCAGGAGACGCTCGCCCCGCTGCGCCGCGCGAACGGCGGCGACCTGGAGCAGATCGTGCTGGCGTACATCAGGACGTCGGGGAACCTGAACGCGGCGGCCCGCGAGCTCGGCATGCACCGCAACACGATGCTCTACAAGCTGGACCGGGCGTCGCGGGCGCTGCGGATGGACATCCGGTCGGCGGACGCGCAGTTCATGTTCTGGCTGGCGCTGCACATCGACACGCTGACGACGGTCACCGGCAGCCTCGCCGACGAGATGGCCCCGCCCGCCGCCGCGCCCCGCTGACCGGCCGACGCCGGCCGAACAGCGCCGACCTGCGGCGAGTCCTCGTCATGGCCGATTCCATGACGACGACTCGCCGCAGGTCAGCGGAGGGGGTCGGGGCCCAGGTGGGAGGCCAGGAGGCCCAGCGCGGCCGTCGCGGCGCTGACGGTGAAGACGAGGCCGAACGCGGGGGCCTGGTCGAGGACGGCGCCGACCCACGCGGCGCCGACCGCCGATCCGCCGAAGCGCAGCAGGTTGAACAGGCCGAGGCCGGCGCCGATCCGCCCGGCGTCCGAGCGGGTGGCGCCGGTCGCGGCGGGGGTCTGGACGAACGCGACGCCGGCCCCGGTCAGCGCGAGGGCGGCGAGCAGCGGCGGGATCCCCCAGGACCAGGCGAGCACGGCGGCGACGAGCGCCTGCCCGGCGATGAGGACGGCGAGCCCGCCACGCAGGACCGTCCGGGCGCCGAGCCGCTCCATCAGCAGGCCGGTGACGGGCCCGAGCAGCGACATCGCCAGCGGCAGGCTCAACAGATAGGCGCCCGCGACGAGGGTGGCGGTGTGCCGCTGCGTGGTCAGGTAGACGGGGACGGCGAGCAGCGTCGCGCCGAGGCAGAACATCTGCGCGAGGACGCTGAGGCACGACCGCAGGTAGCGGGTCTCGATCAGCAGGCGCGGCGGCAGGAACGCGTCGGGCCGCCCGCGTGAGGACGCGACGTAGCCGCCGGCGGCGAGCAGCCCGGCGAGGGCGCCGCACCACACGACGGGAGAGGCGGCGCCGAGGCTCGCGGCGGCGGACGTGGCGCCGAGGCCGAACGCGGCGGCGAGGGTGAGCAGCGCGGCGCCGCGCCAGTCGAGCGGGACGGCCCGCGCGCGCCCCGGCGGCACGTACCGGACCGCGAGGCCGGCGGCGGCCAGGCACACCGGCACGACCGGCCAGAACACCGCGTGCCACCCGAACCAGGTGGCGAGGCCGCCGCCGAGCGCCGGTCCGGCGGCCTGCCCGACGCCGTTCGCGGCGGCCCACAGGCCGAGGGCGCGGCCGCGCCGGTCCCCGTCGAAGCGGGCGGCGATCAGCGCCATGACCGCGGGCAGCATCGCGGCGGTCGCGACGCCCTGCACGGCGCGCATCGCGACCAGCAGCGGCAGCGTCCCGGCGAGCCCGGCGCCCGCCGACGCGACCGCCAGCACGACCATGGCCGCGACGAACACCCGGCGCGGGCCGATCCGGTCGCCGAGCCACCCCGACACGGGCAGCAGCACCGCGAACGTCAGCGTGAACGCGACGACGACCAGGGTCCCGGCGGAGATCGGGGCGCGCAGGTCCCGCAGGATCAGCGTCAGCGGGACGTTGACGATGGTGTTCGCCACGGTCCCGGTGAACGTGCCGAGCAGCAGCGGGACGAGCGCCGCCCACGATCCGCGCCCCGCCCGGTGGCCGTCCCGGGCGCCGTGCCCCCGGTCGACCGCGGTCATCCGCGGGCGAGCTTGCGGCGGCGCGGGCCGCCGTTCGCGGCGTCCTCGGCCGGGACGTGCACGAGGATCTGCCCGTCCTCCTCCTTCACCGGGTACACCCGGATCGCCTTGGTCGCCGGGGGCGTGATCGGCTCGCCGGTGGCGAAGTCGAACACGCTGCCGTGGCAGGAGCACAGCAGGCCGTCCTCGGTGGCGCGGCCGGACGACAGCAGGCAGTCCAGGTGGGTGCAGTAGTTGGACATGGCGTGCACCTCGCCGTCCCAGCGGGCGACGGCCACCTCGGCCTCGCCCACGAAGAAGCGGCGGACGACGCCCTCGGGCACCTGGCCCGAGCGGGCCACGGGCTGGTATTCCATCGGTCGCTCCTCAGGGTGCGTCGGGTCGGGCCGGCGGGGTCTCGCCGGGCCGGTCGGCGGGATGCCGCCGGGGTCTCGCCAGGGGTCTAGAGGGTGTCGAAGATCTCGATGAGGTCGGCGTCCTCGTCGCGCAGGACGTCCGGGTCGGGGGCGGCGCCGGCGCCGATGAGCTGCCGCGCCACGGCGAGGTCGCCGCCGCGGTCGACGCCGAACGCGCCGCGCAGCACGCCGCCGGCGAGGTAGAAGGCGACGAAGTCGAAGTCCTCGACGCGGCCGCGGACGACGATCCGGTCGGCGCCGTCGCAGTGCCCGGCGTGCTGGAGGTTGCGGCCGAACTGGTCGGACCAGAACCACGGCGGCGCGGTGTGCGCGGACGTCCCGCCGAGGATGTTCTTCGCGGCGGCCATGCCCTGCGCGTTGGCGTTGTCGAAGTGCTCGGCGCGGACGCGGCGCCCCAGCTCGGGCCGCCACTGCAGCGCGACGTCGCCGGCCGCGTAGACGCCGTCGACGGACGTCCGGCAGTACTCGTCGACCGGGATGCCGCCCGCGGTCTCGATGCCCGCGCCGGTGACGGCCTCGACGTTCGGCACCATGCCGGCGCCGACGACGACCACGTCCGCCTCCAGCGACGCGCCGCCGCTGGTCGTGACGACCGCGCCCGACGCGGTCTCGGTGTAGCCCTCGACCTTCTCCCCGGTGCGCAGGTCGACGCCGCTGGTGCGCAGCAGCGCGGCCATGACGTCGCCCATCAGGTCGCCGAGGACGTGCGCGAGCGGCCGTCCCGCCTGCTCGACCAGCGTGACCCGCGCGCCGAGGTCGATCGCGGTGGACGCGACCTCGCAGCCGACGAACCCGGCGCCGATCACCACGACCCGCGCGCCCGGCCGCAGCTCGGCGCGCAGCCGGTCGGCGTCCTCGATGGTGCGCAGGTACCGGACCCGGTCGCCCTCGATCCCGGGCAGCCGGCGCGGCCGCCCGCCGGTCGCGATCAGCAGCGCGCCGGCCCGCAGCGACGAGCCGTCCGCGAGCTCCAGGCTCCGCTCGGCCGGCCGGATCGCGGTCGCCGCGGCGCCGAGCCGCAGCTCGACGCCGTTGGACTCGCACCAGTCGGGGGTGAGCAGGTACAGCTCGTCGCGGCCGTCCTCGCCCGCCAGGTACTCCTTCGACAGCGGCGGCCGCTGGTACGGGACGTGCGGTTCGGCGCCGACCAGGACCACGCGGCCCTCGAAGCCGCGGCGGCGCAGCGTGCGGGCGGCGACGGCGGCGGTCTGCCCCGCCCCGGCCACCACGACCGACTCGATCATTGCGCGCCCTCCTTCACGGGCTGCTCGGTCAGGACGCGCGGGCGCGGGTCCACGTAGACGGCGTCGCCGGCGATCCGCACGGCGTGGCTCGGCTGGCACTCGTCCCGGTCCTCGACGCGTCCGGTCGCCGGGTCGATCAGCCACTGGTGGCCGGGGCAGATCACCCGCCCGTTCAGCACGGTCCCCTTCGACAGGGACCGCTGCTTGTGGACGCACACGTCGTCCAGCGCGTAGACGTCGTCGCCGACCAGGAACAGCGCGACCGGCCGCCCGGCCACGGTCACGCCGAGCCGCCTGCGCTTGCGCAGCTGCGCCAGCGACGCCGCCTCCACCCACTCCTCGGGCTGCTCGTCCACGTGCTCCTCCTCGCGTGTGGTGCGGCGACGGGGCCGCCGGGCCCCGCCGCCGGGTCGGGATCGGATCAGGCGCCGACGAGGTCGGGCTTGACGTAGGTGTCGTAGAGGCCCTGCGTGTAGGAGAAGCGCATCTCCGCGCCCCACCGGCAGAGCTTCAGGCAGCGCTGCTGGAGCGCCGGCGTGTCCGCGTGGTCCAGGACGATCTGGTAGCCGCGCTCGCCGTGCACCACGTCGGAGGTGATGTGCAGGTCGAAGAACTCGATCTCGTCCTCGGTGAACCCGTACACCTCGCGCAGCGGCACGATCTGCTTCTTGTAGATGCCCGGCACCTGCGACTCCAGGCCGACCACGAGGGCGGCGGTGGCGACCACGAAGTGCTCGCGCATCGCGACCGCGTAGCACCAGGCCTGGAGGCCGCGGGTGATGGCGTTCATGTTGTCGGGGTTCTCGACCCGCTCCCGGGTGGTGCCGCACGCCTCGGCGAACCGGATCAGCAGGTCGGTGTGGCGGATGTCGGCGAGCTCCTCCTCGTACATGTTCTGCAGGGTGAAGTCCTTGGCGCCGGTGAACTCGTCGGGCGTGTTGCCGTAGACGTAGCCGAGGTAGTCGGCGAACGGCCCGACGTAGTGGTAGTGGTTCTCCGCCCAGCGGGCGAAGTGCTCCCGCTTCAGCTCACCGTTGGCCCACGCCTGGCTGAACGAGGCGTTCTTCGCCTCGCGTCCCTTGATGGCGTTCTCCAGCGCGGCGCGGAACTCTTCCTTGGACAGCAGCTCTGCCATTTCCTTGCTCCCTTCCGGTGGTGCGGCGAATCCTGTTTCAGGTGGTCTTCTCAGGGGGTGATGTAGACGCTCTTCTCGCGCAGGTAGAAGAGCATCATTGAAGGGCCGGCCTGCTCCTTGAACGTCTGCGTGCTGGAGTCCTTCAGGCCGCCGAACGGGACGGTCATCGCCATTCCGGACGTCGGCTGGTTCACCTTCACCAGGCCGCTGTCGGAGCGCCGCGCGAACTCCAGCGCCCGGTCCAGGTCGCGGGTGACGATCCCGGCGGACAGCCCGTAGTCGGTGCCGTTCGCCAGCGCGACCGCCTCGTCCAGGCCGGACGCCCGCTGGAACCCGAGCACCGGCCCGAAGATCTCCTCGCGGGTGATCCGCATGTCCGGGGCGAGGCCGGCGAAGACGGCGGGGGCGACGAAGTAGCCGTCGCCGGGCAGGCGCCGCCCGCCGGTGACGAGCTTGGCGCCCTCCTCCTCGCCGATCCGGACGTAGTCGAGGAACTTCTCCAGCTGGAAGTCGGCGGCGAGCGGGCCCATCTGGACGCCGTCGTCCAGGCCGTTCCCGACGACCCGGGCCTCGGCGGCGCGCGCGACCCGGTCGAGCAGCTCGTCGTGGACGGCGTCGTGCGCGATGACCCGGCTGGTGCCGGTGCACGCCTGGCCGGACAGCCCGAACGCGCCCTTGAGGATGATCTGCGCGGCGCGGTCCAGGTCCGCGTCGTCCATGACGACGACCGGGTTCTTGCCGCCCATCTCCAGCTGCGCGCGCCGCGCGGGCCCGACCGCCGCGTGGACGGCCCGTCCCGCGCGGGTGGAGCCGGTGAACGTGACCGCGCCGACCCGCTCGTCGGCGGCGACGGCCGCGCCGGCCTCGGCGCCGCCGTGCACCAGCGCGATCGCCTTGGCGGGCAGGCCGCCCGCGAGCAGCGCCTCGACGAGCCGCTGCGCGAGCAGCGGCGTCACCGGCGACGGCTTGAACACCACCGCGTTCCCCGCCGCCAGCGCGGGACCGAGCTTGCGGGACGGGATGTTCAGCGGGAAGTTCCACGGCGTGATGGCGCCGACCACCCCGACGGGCTCGCGCCGCGTGTAGACGAGGCCGCCGTCCGCGGACGGGTAGCTCTCCCCCGCGATCCGGTGGGCCTCGGCGGCGTAGAAGCGCAGGTTCCGGGGCGTCCGGGAGACCTCCATGGCGGCCTCGGCGCGGGTCTTGCCCTCCTCGCGGACCAGCTCGCGGACGAGGCCGTCCGCCCGGTCCTCCAGCCACCGCGCGGCCGCCTCCAGGACGTCGGCGCGCTTCTCGGCGGCCGTCGCGCCCCATTCCGCGGCGCCTTCGACGGCGCCCGCGACGGCCTTTTCCACGTCCGCCGCCGACGATTCGGGGAACTCGCCGACGACGTCGCCGAGGTCGGCGGGATCGTGCCGCCGGAACGTCACTCCCGACGCCGCGGGAACCCATTCCCCGCCGATGAGATTCAGGCCATTGTGCACGGTCACTCGTCCTCCACGTTCGGTGCGGCGATCGCGGTCAGCTCGACTTCCACCGGGGCGCCGCCGGGCAGCGCGCGGACGCCGATCGCGCTGCGCGCGGGGCGGCCGAGCCCGAGGCCGTCCAGGACCTCGGAGGCCCCGTCGGCGACGGCGGACAGGTCGGTGAATCCGTCGGCGCAGGCCACGTACACGGTCATCCGGAGCCAGCGCCGGACCCGGCCGGCGTGCCCGGCGGACAGCGCGGCGACGGCGTTGCGGGCGGCGAGCGCGGCGGCGCCGCGGGCCTGCGCGACGTCGAGGTCCCGCCCGGCGAGCCCGGTCACGACCAGCCGGCCGTCCTCGCGCGGGGTCATCCCGGCGCTGGTGAGCAGGACGTCGCCCGCGCGCAGCGGTTCGGCGACGGCGGTGACGTAGGCGCCCTGCGGACGCGGCGCCGGGCTCGGCGCGGGCACCGGGCTTGCTTCGGACACCGGGCTTGCTTCAGACACCGAGGGCCACCCCGTCCTGGCGCGGGTCGGAGGCGCCGAGGAGCGCGCCGCCGGCGACGGAGACGATCTGGGCGCTGCCGCCGGCGTCCCACGCATCCTGGACGGCGACGTCGTGCCCGGACGCGCGGAGCGCCTCGATGCGCGCGCCGCCGAGCCGCGACTCGACGCGCAGTTCCGGCGGGCGTCCGATGACGTCGGCGTCGCTGCCGGGGTGGACGGTGAAGCGGGGCGCGGCGACGGCCGTCGCGGGGTCGTGGCCGTGGTCGAGCAGGTGCGAGAGCAGCTGGGCGTTCCACTGGACCTGGCCGTCGCCGCCCGGGGTGTTGCCGACGTGCAGGAGGCGGCCCGCGGCGTCGGTGACGAGCCAGGCGTTCAGGGTGTGCAGCGGGCGCCGCCGCGGCCGGACCTCGTTCGGGTGGCCGTCGATGAGGTAGGCGCCGCGCCCGAGCCGGTTGTTCAGCACGATCCCGGTGCCGGGGACGGTCATCCGGGCGCCGAAGGTGAAGGCGAGCGAGTGGATGAGGCTGACCGCGCGGCCCTCGGCGTCCACCGCGACCATCGACGTGGTGTCGCCGCCGGCGGGGACGGGCGAGGCGAGGGCGGCGGGCAGGTCGCCGCCGTCGAGGCGGGCGCGGGCGGCGGCGATCGCGTCGGCGGCGAGCAGCCCGCGCCAGTGGTCGCTGTCGGAGCCGCACCCGGCGAAGCGGTCGGCGAACGCGAGCCGGGCGGCGGACGCCATCCGGTGGACGGCCTCGGCGGACAGCCACGGCAGCTCCGACAGCACGCCGTCGCAGAGGCCGGCCTGCTGCGCCACCATCCAGCCGGGCGTCGGCGGCGTCGTGAGGTGGACGGTCGCGCCCTGGTACGTGCAGGTCAGCGGCGTCTCGGCGGCGGAGCGCCCGCTCGCCATCCACTCGTAGCCGGAGAACGGGGCGCCACCCGCGACGAGCGCGTCCACGCACCGCTCGGCGAGGCCGCCCGCGTACAGGTCGGCGGGGTCGGCGGCGAGGCGGCGCAGGGTCGCGGCGAGCTCGCGCTGGTGGAGCGGCTCGCCGGCGGACGGGACGCGCCCGCCCGGCAGGAACGTTCCGGCGGTGCCGGCGTCGCGGGCGAGGGCGTCGCGGCGCTCGACGATGTCGGCGCGGGTCTTCAGCGTGCAGGGCAGGCCGTTCTCGGCGGCGTCGATCGCGGGCGCCCACAGCTCGGGCAGGCTGCGGGACGCGGAGTCGGCGTGCAGGGCGGCGAGCGCCGCGACCGCGCCGGGGGCGGCGACGGCGAGCGGGCCCTCCAGGGGGACGGCGGTGAGGCCGCGGTCGCGGTAGAAGGCGGGGTCGCCGCCGTCCGGGCCGAAGCCGCTGCCGTTGAACGCGGCGACCGACCCGTCGGGGCGGCGCAGCAGCGCGAACGCGTCGCCGCCGACGCCGCACTGGCCGGGCAGCGCGAGCCAGGACAGCGCGGCCATGGCGAGCGCCGCGTCCACCGCGTTGCCGCCCTCGGCGAGGGCCCGCGCGCCGGCCAGGCTGACCGCCGGGTGGCTGGAGGCGACCATGCCGCCGGACGCGACGGCGGGGCCGCGGCCGGGGTGCCCGAAGCCCGCCGGCGTTGCGTTCTGTGCTGACATGCCGACCAGTCTCGGCGGGCCGCGAACCGCCCCGATACGGGCCGAATGCCGAAGATCAGCACCCTTCCTTGGGCACCCTGCACAGCCAAAACAGGCACTGCTGAATGCTTGCGAACGAGTCCGACATCGTGCACAAAATGACTGCCTGTGCCGTGTGCACGTTCCTCATTGCTCACCGGGGAGGGATCGAGCAGATTCTCTGCAACCGTTGCGCCGATCGCCTCGCAGATGGCGCCGACAGGAGGTGGCGCGCCCGTGGGAGCCGCTCACTGGGTCTATCTTTCCGGAATCGTCCTCATCATCGCCGTCATGATCGCGCGGAAGAACGTCGTGATCCCGGCCATCGCGGCCACGTTCCTGACGGCCTGGACGTTCACCGGCAGCTTCGTCAAGGGACTGGAGTCCATCTTCAATGCCAGCCTGACCTCTGCCTCCGAGCTCTTCAACATCTTCCTCATCATCGCGCTGGTCACCGCGCTGCTCGGCGCGCTGCGCGCGCTCGGCGCCGACCGCCGCATGGTCGAGCCGTTCCGGCTGGTCATGCGGTCCGGGCACTCGGCGTTCTGGGTGCTGGCCTTCGTCACCTACGCGATCAGCCTGTTCTTCTGGCCGACGCCCGCGGTGCCGCTGATGGGCGCGATCCTGCTGCCCGCCGCGATCGCCGCCGGGCTGCCGCCGATCGCCGCCGCGCTCGCCATCGCCGTCGCCGGGCAGGGCATGGCCCTGTCCAGCGACTACGTCATCCAGGTCGCGCCCGGCCTGTCGGCCAAGGCCGCCAACGTCGGCACCGACGCCGTCGCGGGCAAGGCCATGGTGCTGTCGCTGATCACCGGCGGCGTCGCGCTGTTCCTCGGCTACCTGATGACCCGCTCGCAGTACCGCAAGCCGGACGCGCTGCTCCTCGAACGCTGGGAGGCCGGCGAGACGGAGGCCGCCGCGCCGGCGACGCGCCGCTCGCTCATCCCCGGCCTGCCGCTGCGCCGCCGCGTCCTCCAGCCCGCGCCCGCCGCCGCCACCGTCGAGGGGGACGGTGCCGTCACCGTCCTCGACCACGGGCCCGGCGCGGGCGCCGACGCCGGGCCGGGGGCCGGGTCCGGCACCGTCCCGGCGCCGCGCGCCGGCGGCTCGTCCGGCAACGGATCCGGCGGCCCGGGGCGTTCGGGCGGCGAGCCGCGCGACGCGATGGCCGCCGCCGCGCTCCGGTCGCTGAACGGCGGGGACCTGCCCGGCGACGACTGCCCGAAGCGGTCCAAGGCGTTCGCGGCGATCATCCCGCTCGCGCTCGTCGGGCTCGTCGGCTACATGCTGCTGGGCAAGTTCACCGACGCGGTCCCCGAGGTCGTCGGCGGCGACGCCGCCGCCCTGGTCGGCGGCGTCACCGTCGCGCTGCTGCTCGCCGCCGCCGTCGCCCGCGACGCCGGCAACGCGCTGCAGGCCTGCGCCGACCACATCGTGGACGGGCTCGTCTTCGCCGTCCGCGCGATGGGGGTCGTCATCCCGATCGCCGGGTTCTTCTTCATCGGCAACGCCGACTTCGCCGGCAAGATCATGAGCCTCGGCGACGGCGCGAAGGCGCCCGGCTTCCTGTTCGAGTCCGTCACCCACCTGGAGGGCGCCATCCCCGACAGCCGCTACGTCGTGGGCTTCGGCGTCCTGATCATCGGCATGATCACCGGGCTGGACGGGTCGGGCTTCGCGGGGCTGCCGCTCACCGGCTCGCTCGCCGGCACGCTCGGCCCGACGTCCGGCGTGGACCCGGCGCTGCTCGCCGCGATCGGCCAGATGGGCTGCGTATGGTCCGGCGGCGGCGTGCTGATCGCCTGGTCGTCGCTGCTGGCGGTCGCCGGGTTCGCCCGCGTGCCGGTGATGGAACTCGTCCGGAGATCGTTCGTGCCGGTCGTGGTGGGGCTCGTGGTCGCCACCGTCGCCGGGTTGATCATCTACTGACGCGCCCGCCCGCGCGACGTCCCTCCCCCTCGTGTAAGGAGCAAGGTGACCACCTCGTCCGACCTGTCCACGGCCGCCGCGTCCGGTACCCCGGACGCGGCGGCCCCGGGCCGGCCCGCCCTCTCCCCCGTCCGGCTGCGCGGCGTGCTGCTGGTGCTGCTCACGTTCGGCGCCGGGGCGACCGACATCGTCGGCTTCCTCGGCATGGAGAAGGTCTTCACCGCCAACATGACCGGCAACATCGTGCTGTTCGGCCTCGCGGCGGGCGAGGCGCACGGCGTCGACCTGGCTCGCTGCGGGATCGCCACGCTGGCGTTCGCGCTCGGCCTGTACGCCGGGTTCCGCGTCGCCGGGCGCACCGACCCCGAGCACGTGTGGCCGGCCCGCGTCACGGGCGTCCTGTGCGTCGTCCTCGCCCTGCAGACGGTGTTCCTCGCCGGATGGGCGCTCGCCGGCGCCGAACCGCACGGCACCGGGCTGCTCGCGCTGATCGCGCTGTCGTCCACCGCGATGGGCGCGCAGACGGCGGCCGCGCGCAGCATGGCCGCCGACGGCGTCACCACCACGTTCGTCACCGGCACGCTCACCTCGATCATGGGCGGGCTGACCGCCGGGCGGACCGCCGCGGCGGGGCTGCGGACGTCGGTGATCCTCGCGCTCGCCGCGGGCGCGGCGGTCGCCGGGGCGCTGATGGCGCACGCGCCGATCGTCGCGGCGGCGGTCAGCCCCGCCGTGCTGCTGGTCGTGGTGCTGGCGGCCCGCCGCCTCCACCCCGCCGGCGCCTCCTGACGGACCCGCACCGCGCCTGACCCGCGGGTCCTGACGGGCCCGCGGGTCAAAGCACCCTCGCGAATCACGCGCGGCCT
>NZ_JBEPCJ010000006.1:0-177623 GCF_040299565.1 Spirillospora sp. NPDC000708 | reverse complement strand
CTCGGATCACGCGCGGCCTCGGATCACGCTCGGCCTCGGATCACGCTCGGCCTCGGATCACGCTCGGCCTCGGATCACGCTCGGCCTCGGATCACGCTCGGCCTCGGATCACGCGCGCCCGCCGGTCAGGGGCGGCCGTCCCAGCGGGCGCGGGCCATGTCGACGCGGCGGCCGTCCGGACGCAGCGGGGTGCCCTCGGCCCGGTAGTGCTCGTGCGCCTCGACCTCGTTGCAGCTCGGCGGGCGGCCGTCCGCGCGGATCACCCGCCACCACGGCACCCCGCCGCCGAACAGCGACATCACCCGTCCGACCTGCCGCGGCCCGCCCCGCCCCACCATCTCGGCGATGTCCCCGTACGCGAGGACGCGGCCCGGCGGGATGCGGTCCACCGTGTCCAGGACCGCCTCGGCGTACTCGTCAGGTTCCGACCACATGCGACGATTCTCCAGCCCTCGTCACGCGACCGCCACCCGGCCGCCACCAGCCCCGCCAGGCACAGCGCGCAGACGGCGACGCAGGTGACCACGAGCGCGCCCGACCGGTGGACGACCTGGACGGGCCGGACGTCCCCGGCCGCGAACCGGCGCCCGGCGGGCAGCCCCGCGCCGCCCGTGCGGGCGCCCGCGAGCGCGTCGGACGCGGTCAGCGCGGCGAGCGCGTCGACCCGGCCGAAGCCGACGCCGGGGTCGTAGCCGCCGGGCGGGCGGTGCCGGGCGCTCGCCGCGACCGCCTGCGCGACCAGCGCCGGGGCCAGTCCCGGATGCCGCGACCTGACCAGCGCCGCGACGCCCGACACGAACGCGGTCGCGGGGCTCGTGCCGTCGCCGATCCAGTACCGGTCGCCGGGCCCCGCACCGACGATCTGGACGCCGGGCGCCGACACGCTGACGGCCGAGTTGCGGTTGGAGAAGTTCGCGTGCCGGCCGCGCGCGTCCACGGCCGCGACCGAGATGACGCCGGGGAACGACGCCGGATAGGAGTACCGGGCGTGGCCGCCGCGCCTGGCGGTCCGGTCGGCGCCGCCGTTGCCGGCCGCCGCGACCACCACGACGTTCCGGCCGATCGCGTAGGCGACGGCGGCGCGCTCCCGCTCGGTCGGGTACGAGCGGCCGAGCGACAGGTTGATCACGTCGGCGCCGTGGTCGACGGCGTACCGGACGCCGTCCGCGATCGTCCCCGCGTAGCGGCGGTTCCCGGTGAACGCCGCGAAGCCCGGCTCGTCCCGTTCCAGGATCACCCGCAGCGACAGCAGCCGGGCCTGCGGCGCCACCCCGACCACGCCGAGGCCGCCGCCCGGTCCGTGCCCGTGACCGGCGATGAGGGACGCCATGTTGGTGCCGTGCAGCCGCTTCGGCGGGACGCCGCGCGGCGACGCGCCCTCGGTGTAGTCGGGGCCGGTCGTCACCGAGCCCGCGAGGTCGGGCTGCTCCGGGTCCACGCCCGAGTCCAGGACCGCGACGGTGGTGCCCGCGCCGCGCGCCAGCGCCCACGCCTCCGGGACGTCCAGCGACTCCAGCACCGCCGTCACCGCGTCCCGCACCTGGTCGGCGTGCGCGGTGCCCGGGACCAGCGGCGGGACGGCGAGGGCGGCCGCGGCCAGCGCCGCGCTCAGCCGCCTCAGCACGACCACTCCGGGGTGCCGCAGCGGACGCGGGCGGGCGCGGTGAGGGGGCGCAGCACCCCGCCGGCCAGCTGCGGCGCCAGCTCGGCGAGGTCGGGCAGGTCCCGCGCGGCGCGCAGGGTCGGCCGCCCGTCGGCGTACCCGACGGTGGCGGCGACGACGTACGGGCCGCGCTGCGCGGCCGCGGCCGCCTGCCGGGCCGCGTCGGCGAACCGCGCCGCGACCGTGCCGGGGAACGGCAGCGCCCGCAGGCCCGGCGACGGCGCGCCCGCCGGGAACCACGCGACCGCGCCGTGCGCCGACGCGGTGTCCGGGAACGCGGCGACCCCGACCGTCACCGCGAGGCCCTGCGCCTGGTCGAGGTAGGTGGCGCGGAGCACCGCCAGGCAGCCGCGCGCGGCCAGCGTTCCGGACAGCCCCGGGTCCACGGCGGTGCCGCAGCGGGTGTCGGTGCCGATCCCGACGCGCCGCGCCGTCTCCGCGGAGCCCTCGTCGAGCGTGTAGCGCAGCCCGGCCGGGAAGATCCGTCCGGCGGGCCAGGCGCGGTACCGCCGGGCGATCTCGGTGGCGACGGCGGCGGACCGCTCGGCGGCCGTCGGGCCGCGCGCCACCTCGCCCGCCAGCCGGACGCCCGCGACGGCGAGCACGGCCGCGCATCCCGCCGCGACCAGCAGCGGCGCCGCCGCACGGGGCGGCCGCGGGCCGGACGGCGCGGCCGGGGCCTCGTCCGGTTCGGTGTCCGGGGCTGGGATCTCCGCGCGCGCCACGGGCGGAGCGTAACCGACCGGCCCCCGGCGGCGCCGGATGACCGGCCGGTCAGTCGATCATTCGCCCGAAGGTTCCTCCGGCGCGCCGAACGAGGGCCGCGCGCCCGGGTCCGGCGGCGCGAACGCGGGCGGCGCACCGCCCGGCGCGTCCGCCGCCCCCGCGGGCGGCGCGGGCGGCTGGGGCGCGGGCGGCTGGGGCGGGGCGAAGCCGGGGCCGGGACCGGACGGGCCGCCGGGCCGGGGCTGGGGCGGCGCGGGCGGCCCGCCCGGCGGCGCACCCCCCGGTGCTCCGCCGTACCGGGACGGCCCGTACGACGGCCGCTCCCCGAACCCGCCTCCCCGCGGCCCCCCGGGACCCGCGGGGACGGGAGCGAGGCCGGCGGGCAGGGCGCGCGGGTGGCGGCGGTGGAACGCGATCGCGACGACGACCGCGCCGATGACGCCGCCGACGCCGATCACCACGACGGCGACGACCGCCGGGGTGACCCAGGCGGGCCGGTCGATGATCGTGACCGGTCCCGGGTCGTGGTCGGCGAAGCGCTTCGCGCCGGGCTTGCCGGCGGACGCGCCGGCCGCGCCCTTGGCGAGCGAGTCGGCGGCGGCGAGGGCGCGCTGGGCGTGGACCTCGCCGAAGCCCACGTCGGGGCCGTAGCCGCTCTTCGGCGTGAAGCGGGCGCTCTCGATGAGGGCCTGGGAGACCAGCGCGGGCGCCATCTTGGGGTGCCGCGCGCGGATCAGCGCGGCGATGCCGGAGACCAGTGCGCTGGCGTCGCTCGTGCCGTCGGAGAGGAAGTAGTCCCCGCCGGGCCCGGCGACGGGCAGGCCGGCGCCGGGCGCGGACAGCACGACCGACAGGTTGCGGTTGGAGAAGGGCGCGCGCTCGTGCGACGCCTGCGTGGCGGCGACCGCGATGACGCCCGGGTAGGACGCGGGGTAGGAGTACGGCGAGAACCCGTCGCCGTCCACGAGCTCGCCGTCGTCGCCGTTGTTGCCCACGGCGGACACCACGACGACGCCCTTGCCGATGGCGTAGCCGATGGCGTCGCGCTCGGCGGGGATCTCGGTGTCCCGGCCGGGGAGGCTGATCTTGCCGAGCGACAGGTTGATGACGTCGGCGCCGTGGTCGGCGGCGTACCGGATGCCCTTCGCGACGGCGTCCTCCGCCGCCCGCGAGCTCCGGTAGCGCGCGTAGCTCGGGTCCTCCTTCTCGCCGATGACGCGGATGGCGAGGATCCGCGCCTCGGGCGCCATCCCGATGACGCCGTCGCGGCCGCCCGGCCCGTGGCCGTGCCCCGCGATCAGCGACGCCATCCCCGTGCCGTGCAGGTGGGCGGGCTTGTCGGCGCCGTCGATGGCGGCGAGCATGTTGGGGCCGACGGTGACGGACCCGGCGATGTCCTTCTGGTTCGGGTCGACGCCGGAGTCCACCAGGGCGACGGTGACGTTCCGGCCCTTGGTGATCTTCCAGGCGGCGTTCATGTCCAGCTCGTCGAGGATGCCGCGCTGCCGCTCCCGGACGATGTCGGCGTGCGCGGGCGCCGGGACGAGCGGGAGGCACGCGCCGGTGAGCGCCGCCGCCAGCAGTGCGCGCGCGGCCGCCGCGCGCCGCCCGCCCGCGGCCCGCTCGCGGCGCGTCCGCGCCCGGGTCAGCATTTCCACCCGCGCGCGTGGCAGTCGGGCAGGGCCTTGGCGGAGAGCGTCCGGGCGATCGCGGAGCCGAGCTGCGGCGCGATCGAGAACGGGTCGCCGGGCCGCTCCTTCCGGACGGCCGAGGCGGGGCGGCCGTCCGCCTCGCCGGAGGTGGTCAGCACGACGTAGGGGCCGCCGCGGTCGGACGTGCGGTCCTGCCGGGCGGCGTCGGTGAACCGCGCGGACGCGGTGCCGGGGAACGGCGCGGCGCGCAGCGCGGGGCGGACGCCGCCGTCGCCCGGCCCCTGCGAGCGGGGGATCGCCTTGTAGGCGCGGTCGGCGGCCCAGGGGTCGGCGAACGCGATGACGCCGACGGTGACGACGATGCCCTGGAGCTGGTCGGTGTAGGTGGCGCGCAGGACGGCCTTGCAGCCCTGCTGGAGGAGCGGTTCCGCGAGCTCCTGGTCGACGCCGGTGGCGCAGTTGGTGTCGGGGACGATCCCGGTCCGGGACGCGTACTCGCCGCGGCCCTCCTCCAGGCTATAGGTGATCTTGCTGGGGAAGATCCGTTCGGCGGGCCACGACTGCCAGCGCCGCGCGACCTCGGCCTTGGCGGCCCACTCCACCTCCGCGTTGGTGGGGTCGCGGTGCAGCTCGGCCCAGACGCCGCCGATCGCGATCGTGCCGGTGACCAGGTAGACGCAGCCGACGACGATCGCGGCGACCATCCACTGGCGGGCGCGCAGCCCGAGCACGGTGATCGCGGGCTCCTGCGGCCCACCCTGCATGCCCGCACCGTGCATACCACCGCCGGGCATGCCGCCACCGGGCATGCCCCCGCCCGGACCGCCGGGGGCGCCGGGCATGCCACCGCCCCACCGGCCTCCACCCGGCATGCCGCCACCGGGCGTCCAGGCCCCGGGCATTCCGGCGCCGGGCATGCCGGGGCCGGGGGGCGTCATGGGGCCGGGCGGTCCCGGAGGCGCGCCGGGGCCCGGTCCGGGCGGGCGGCCGGGAGGCTCGTCCGGCCGCCGGCCGGACGGTGCCGGAGGGCCGGGCGGCAGGTGCGGGCCAGGCGGGGGCGGCTGCTGGGAGGGGGGCAGGAATGCCACAACAGCCAAGATTAACTCTGGTTCATGACATTCCGCCCTTACATCGGGGTGAGGGGGCCCGTCCTAACCCGGACGCTCCGGCCCCGGACGTGCGGAGGGGCCCCTCCGCAGAGGGGCCCCTCCGGCACGGCGGAATGCGCGCGAGGTCACCGGTCGATGGTCCGGCGGGCCTCCTTCGCCGCGTCCTTGACCTGCTCGCCGACCTGCTTGGCGCCGCCGGCGGCCTGGTCCTTGCGGCCCTCGGCCTCCAGGTAGGGGTCGCCGGAGCGCCGCCCGGCCTCTTCCTTGCCCTGCCCCTTGGCCTTCTGGGTCTTGTTCTTGAGCTTGTCGAGGATGCCCATGGCTCCTTCTTCCGTACGAGGTCCGTACTAAGGAAGCGGTGCCCGCTACGTCCCGATCTATGCGGTCGTGAGGGAGACCCCCGCCACACCTCGGCGACCGACCCCCGCCACACCGTCCCCACCGGCCCCGTCCGGACCGGCGGCAGGGGCGCTGGCATGGGCGTTTCCGGCCACCGGCCTTAGGGGAATGCGGGCGGACATGGCAAGGTTGTCCCGTGAGGGGACGACGACGTCCCGCCCCCGTAACAGCCGAGCGTCAGCACAGGAGCACCCACCGTGTCGTTGCCACCTCTGGTCGAGCCCGCAGCGGAGCTCACCCGCGACGAGGTCAACCGCTACTCGCGGCACCTCATCATCCCCGACGTGGGGATGGCCGGGCAGAAGCGCCTCAAGAACGCCAAGGTCCTGGTCGTCGGCGCGGGCGGTCTCGGCTCCCCCGCGCTGCTCTACCTGGCCGCCGCCGGCGTCGGCACCCTCGGCGTCGTCGACTTCGACGTCGTGGACGAGTCGAACCTGCAGCGCCAGATCATCCACCGGCAGTCGTCGCTGGGCAAGCCGAAGGTCGAGTCGGCCGCCGAGACGGTCCGCGAGATCAACCCGCTGATCGACGTGGTCGTGCACGACTTCGCGCTCGACCGCGACAACATCATGGACGTGTTCGCCCAGTACGACCTGATCCTGGACGGCACCGACAACTTCGCGACCCGCTACATGGTGAACGACGCGGCGGTGCTGCTCGGCAAGCCGTACGTGTGGGGCTCCATCTACCGGTTCGACGGCCAGGCGTCGGTGTTCTGGGCCGAGCACGGCCCCTGCTACCGCTGCCTCTACCCGGAGCCGCCGCCGCCCGGGATGGTCCCGTCGTGCGCCGAGGGCGGCGTCCTCGGCGTGCTGTGCGCGTCGATCGGCTCGATCCAGGTGAACGAGGCCATCAAGCTGCTGACCGGCATCGGCGAGCCGCTGGTCGGCCGGCTGATGATCTACGACGCGCTGGAGATGACGTACCGGTCGGTCAAGGTCCGCAAGGACCCCGAGTGCCCGCTGTGCGGCAAGAACCCGACGCAGACCGAGCTGCTGGAGGACTACGAGGCCTTCTGCGGCGCGGTGTCGGAGGAGGCCACCGAGGCCGCCAAGGACTCGACGATCACCGTTCTGGACCTGAAGGCGATGCAGGACCGCGGCGACGACATCTTCCTGGTGGACGTCCGCGAGCCGAACGAGTACGAGATCGTCTCGATCCCGGGCGCGACGCTGATCCCGAAGGGCGAGTTCCTGAACGGGTCGGCGCTGGAGCGGCTGCCGCAGGACAAGAAGATCGTGCTGCACTGCAAGTCGGGCGTCCGCTCGGCCGAGGCCCTCGCCGTGGTGAAGAACGCCGGCTTCGGCGACGCCGTGCACGTCGGCGGCGGCATCCTGGCCTGGGTGAAGCAGATCGACCCGAGCCAGCCCAGCTACTGACGCGCGACGTGTTGACGCACTGACGCACTGACGCGGCGTCCCCGCGTCCACGAAGCCCCCGGATCCGCACGGATCCGGGGGCTTCGTGCTGCCCGGGCGGTTCCGGTCCGCCCGGCTCGATCAGTCCTTCTCGGGCGGACTGTAGGTGAGGCCGAGGGGCGGGGCTATCTCCTGGAGCATGAGCTCGAACATGGGCGCGGCGTCGTCGAGGGCGAAGCCGAGGTGCCCGAACGCCTCCAGGCTGACGCTGCCCTGAAGCCGCACCCAGCACTTGAGGAACTGCTGGATCACCCCGAGGGGGAGCGAGACGCCGAGGCGCTCCTCGCGGTAGCGGCGCAGCTGGGGAAGCAGGTCCGGGTCGAGCTCCTCGTCGGGCGGGACGGGGAACGGCTTCTTCTGCCACAGCTCCAGGAACAGCGACATGAACGTCCAGCCGAACTGGCGGGCGCACTCCTCGGCGAAGTCGGCCTGCTCGTCGGGGTCGAGGCCGCGGATCGGGGCGCCGAACAGCAGCGCGTACTCGCGGGGGTGCCCGAGCGACCAGCGGCGGAACTGCCGGGCGACGGACAGGAACTTGCCGCTCATGTCGTCGTGCGGCACCCGCGCGATCGCCGCCTGCAGCTCGGCCGTCAGCTCGGTGTAGACGTCGCCGACGACGTGGCGCAGGAGTTCGGAGTGGCTGTCGTAGTACCGGTAGAGCGCGGGCGCGGTCATCCCCATCTCGCGGGCGATGGCGCGCAGGGTCACCGCCTCGGGCCCCTGCTCCACGAGGATCCGCCGCGCGGTCTCGGAGATCTCCCGGACCGTCGCCTCGCGCAGCCGGTCACGCCGTGTCGTCACGCTCCGCCCCACTTCCTCCCCGGGATCCGGCCGTCACCGGCTGCCCCCGCATGATTCCCCAAAAACACCATTGACGAAAGTGAACGTCATATGCAAAGTTTACAGCGTTTGCTAGTTTACGGCGTTCACCGACGTGACGCGGTGTAACAGGCAGGGGGAACGACGATGTTCGAGCGATGGGGCCGCTGGGTGCACCGCCGGCGGCGGTGGGTGCTCGCGGTCGCGGGAGCCGCGCTGGTCTTCGCCGCCGTATGGGGGACGGGCGTGTTCGGCGCGCTCACCTCGTCCGGCGGCTTCGACACGCCCGGCAGCGAGAGCGCCCAGGCGACGAAGATCGCCGAACGCGACCTCGGGCGCGACCAGGCCGACGTGGTGGTCCTCTACCAGGGGCGCCCCGGCATGACGGTGGACGACCCGTCCTACCGCGCGTCGGTGGAGAAGGCGCTGGCCGCGCTGCCCCAGGGCAAGGTCGCCGGGAGGGCCACCTACTGGACGACCAAGGCGCCGCAGTTCGTCGGCAAGGACCGCGGCTCCACCTACGCCGTGCTCCAGCTCACCGGCAAGGACCAGGCGGCCCGGCAGGACTCCTACGACGCGATCAAGGACGACCTCACCGACGTCGGCGGCGGGCTGACCGCCAAGGTCGGCGGCTACCTCGGCACCCAGACCGCCATCAACGAGCGGGTCTCCTCCGACATCGGCCGGGCCGAGGGCATGGCCATGCCGGTGCTGCTGGTGCTGCTCGTGCTGATCTTCGGCGGGCTGGTGTCGGCGAGCCTGCCGCTGCTGATCGGCGGGCTGGCCATCCTCGGCTCGTTCACCGCGCTGCACGCGCTCACCTACGTCACCGACGTGTCGATCTTCGCGGTGAACATCACGACGTTCCTCGGGCTCGGCCTCGCGATCGACTACGGCCTGTTCATGGTCAGCCGGTTCCGGGAGGAGATCCGGCGCGACGGCGCCACCGCCGAGGACGCGGTCGCCGCGACGATGGCCACGGCCGGGCGGACCGTCGCGGTCTCCGGCGTCACGGTCGCGGTGTCGCTGTCCGGGCTGCTGCTGTTCGACCAGAACTTCCTGGTCTCGATGGGCTACGGCGGCATCGCCACCGTCTTCGTCTGCATGATCGGCGCGCTGACCGTGCTGCCGGCGCTGCTGGCCGTCCTCGGCACGAAGGTGAACGCCCTGCCGATCCGCCGCCGCAAGGCCGCCGCCGCGACGGCGCGGGGCGAGGCGGACGGCTGGTGGGGCCGGCTCGCGCACAGCGTGATGCGCCGCCCGGTGGTCTACGCCGTCGCCACCGTCGCGCTGCTGCTGACGCTGGGCAGCCCCTTCCTCCACATCAACTGGGGCGGTGTGGACGCCAAGGTGCTGCCGTCCGGCGCCGACGCGCGGGTCGTCTCCGAGGCGCTGCAGACCGAGTTCCCGAGCAACTCCACCGAAGCGATCCAGGCGGTCGTGACCGGCACGTCCGACCGGGCCGCGATCCAGTCGTACGGCGACCGGCTCGCGGCGCTGCCCGGCGCGACCGGCGCGACCGTGACCGGCGCCAAGGGCGAGACGACGCGGATCGCGCTCACCTACTCCGCCGAGCCCGACTCCGCCGCCGCGCGCGACCTCGTCCACCACGTCCGGGACGTCCCGCCGCCGCCCGGCGCGCGCTCCTACGTCGGCGGCGGCACCGCCGACGTCGTCGACCAGCTGTCCAGCATCGGCGGGACGCTGCCGTGGCTGGCGCTGCTCGTCGGCGGCGTCACGTTCGCGCTGCTGTTCCTCGCGTTCGGCTCGGTGGTGCTGCCGCTGAAGGCGATCGTGATGAACATGCTGTCGCTGTCGGCGACGTTCGGCGTGGTCGTGCTGATCTTCCAGGACGGGCACCTGTCCGGCCTCCTGGACTTCACCGCGACCGGCGCCATCTCCCCGTCGATGCCGATCCTGATGCTGGCGATGCTGTTCGGCATCTCGATGGACTACGAGGTGTTCCTGCTGTCGCGGGTCCGCGAGCAGTACGACCTGACCGGCTCCAACACCACCGCGGTCGCGACCGGGGTGCAGCGCACCGGCGCCATCATCACCAGCGCCGCGCTGCTGTTCATCGTCGTGATCGGCGCGTTCGCCACGTCCGGCGTCGCGTTCATCAAGATGACCGGCGTGGGGATGGCGGTCGCGATCCTGGTGGACGCGACGGTCGTCCGGGCGCTGCTGGTGCCGGCGACGATGCGGCTGCTCGGCCGCGCGAACTGGTGGGCGCCCGGCCCGCTGGCCCGGCTGTACGGGCGGTACGGGCTCCGCGAGGGCGACTCCGCCCCGCCGCCGCGTTCGCAGGAGCCGGCGTCCGCGCACTGAGCGCCCGGACGCCCCTGTCCGAGGCAGGTCCGAGGCCGTGTCCCGCCGCGCGCGGGGCGCGGCCTCGCGGCGCGTTCCGGAAGGGCGTGGGAGAAAGGCGCGGGAGAAAACGGTCGCCAAAATTCCAAAGCGCTTGTGGTCCGCCTCACCCGGCGGGAAACTGAATGACGTTCGCCCCGCGCCGTTCGTGTGACGCGCACCGCGACGGCCCGCGCCCGGCGACCCTCTCCCGCACCCGTTCACGGGTATTCCCCTGGAGGCACCATGCCCACGCTGGCGACCACCGAGGCCGACGTCGCCCTCGGCCACCTGGAGCGCCTGACCGAGGAGCTGCGCTCGCGCGGCTGGACGGTGGAGCTGGCCCCGCCGTCGGACCGCTGGCCCTCCGCGCTCGTCGCCAACCCCGAGATGCGGATGTTCAACGAGAACGTGATCGCCGTGCAGGAACGTTCCGACGGCTCGTGGTCGTACTTCTACGGCTGGGGCGAGCGGATCGCGCCGTGCACCGACGCGTCCGCCGCCGCCTCGATGCTGATCCGCGTGCTGGCCGTCCGCCGCGACGCGTGACCCCGCCGCGGGCCGTCCGCCGCGAGAGCGGGCTCACATCCCGGACGGTTCGGAGATCAACGCAGGTCACATAGCATGTCGGTCATGCTCTGGACGCGGTATGCGGCGATCGGCGACTCCTTCACGGAAGGGGTCGGCGACCCCGCCGGGGACGCCGGCGGAGGCTGGCGCGGCTGGGCGGACCGGGTGGCGGCCGAACTCGCCGCCCGGTCGGACGGGCCCGGCGCGCCCCGGTTCGGCTACGCCAACCTGGCGGTCCGCGGCCGGCTGCTGGACCGGATCGTCGACGAGCAGCTCCCCGCCGCCCTGGACCTGAAGCCCGACCTCGTGTCGGTGTCGGGCGGCGGCAACGACCTGCTGCGGCCCGGCCTCGACATCGACGCGCTCGCCGCCCGGATGGACGAGGCCGTCGCCGCGATCCGCGCGGCCGGCGCCGACGCGGTGCTGTTCACCGGCGTCGACCCGGTCGGCTCCCCCGTCATCCGGCGCACGCGCGGGCGCGTCGCCGTCTACAACGAGCACCTGCGGGCGATCGCGGCCCGCCGCGGCGCGTTCGTCGTCGACCAGTGGTCCATGGACGTCCTGCGCGACTGGCGCTGCTGGAGCGTCGACCGCCTGCACATGTCGCCCGAGGGGCACCGGCGCGTCGCGCTCGCGATGCTGGAGGCCCTCGGCGTCCCGGACGCGGGCGACTGGCGCGAGCCGGCGCTGGAGCCGCTGCCGGAGCTGAGCCGGGGCGCGCAGCGGCTGGCGAACGCCCGCTGGGCGCGCGGCTACCTGGCCCCGTGGGTCGGGCGGCGGCTGCGCGGCCGCTCGTCCGGCGACCTCGTCACCGCCAAGCGCCCCACGCTCGCGCCGATCGAGTAGCCCGGGCGTCCGCGGAGGCTAGGCCGACTTGCGGGTGCGGCTCTTCGCCGGCTCCTTCTTCCCGCCGGACTTCGACGGCGTCTTGCGGCCGCGCGACGCGGGCTTCTTCTGCGTCTCCTTCTCCGACGACGCCGCCGCCTTGCCGCCGCCCCCGCCGCCGCGGCTCTTCTTCGCCGCCTCGACGCTGGCGCGCAGCGCGCTCAGCAGGTCCGCCGCGGGCTCCTCCTCGGCCTCCTCGGACGGCCGGGTCACCTCGCGCCCCTCGACCTTCGCGTCGATCACCGCCTGGAGCGCCTCCCGGTAGGCGTCCTTGTACTCGCTCGGGTCGAAGTCGCCCGCCATCGAGTCGATCAGCGACGACGCCATCGACAGCTCCTGCTTGCGGACCTCGATGTCCTCGTCCAGGAACGGGAAGTCGGGCTCGCGCACCTCGTCCGGCCACAGCATCGTCTCCAGGACGAACACGCCGCCCCGCACCCGCAGCGTCGCCAGCGACTCGCGCTGCCGCAGCGCCACCTTCACGATGGCGACCTGGTCGGAGTTCTCCAGCGCGTCGCGCAGCAGCACGTACGGCTTCGCGCCCTGCGCGTCCGGCTCCAGGTAATAGGACTTGGCGAAGTAGATCGGGTCGACCTCGGACTCCTCGACGAACTGGAGCACGTCGATGCGGCGGCTGGTGGTCAGCGGCAGGTCGGCGAAGTCCTCGTCGGTGAGGATCACCATCTCGCCGCTCGGCAGCTCGTACCCCTTCGCGATGTCGGAGTACGGCACCTCCTCGCCGTCGACGGTGCAGACCCGCTTGTACCGGATGCGGCCGCCGTCCTCCCGGTGCACCTGGTGGAAGCTGACGTCCCGCTGCTCGGTCGCGGAGTACAGCTTCACCGGGATCGTCACCAGCCCGAACGAGATAGCGCCCTTCCAGATGCTCCGCATGCCGTTGTCCTTACCCAGCCCGGTCCGCTCCTCCCCTTAGCGTCGCAACCCCGTTCGATTTGCGCCATAACGGGCACTTGATCCTTTTCTTGGGCGCGGGCATCGGGTAAGACGCCGGTATGACCATGCCATGGCCCGTCGAGCCGATGATGGCCGCCACCGGCGACCTCCCCGACGACGGCGGACGCTGGGGCCTGGAGCTCAAATGGGACGGCGTCCGGGTCGTCTCGCAGGTGTCGCCGGACGGCGTCCGCGCCACCGGCCGGCGCGGGAACGACGTGACCTCGCGCTACCCCGAGCTCACCGCGCTCGCCGATCTGCTGCCCGACCACGACGTCGTGCTGGACGGCGAGATCGTCGCGTTCGAGCGGGGCCGGCCGAGCTTCGAGCGCCTCCAGCGGCGGATGCACGTGTCGGAGCCGCACCCCCGGCTGATCCGCGAGGTCCCCGTCCGGTACGTGGTCTTCGACGTGCTGTTCCTGGACGGCCGGGTGCTCTACGACGTCCCCTACGCCGAGCGGCGGTCGCTGCTCGACGGCCTCGACCTCGCCGGCAGCGGACCCGTCGAGGTGCCCCCCTACCTGCACGGCGGCGACACCACCCAGGTGGACGAGCTGCTCGCCTTCACCATCGAGGAGCACCTGGAGGGCCTGCTCGCCAAGCGGCTGGACTCCCCGTACCGGCCGGGCCGCCGCGTCGACTTCTGGCGCAAGGTGAAGAACTTCCAGACCCGCGAGGTGGTCGTCTGCGGCTGGAAGCCCGGCCGGGGACGCCGCGAGGGCGGCGTCGGCTCGCTGCTGCTCGGCGAGTACGACCCCAAGGGGCGGCTCGGGTTCGTCGGGCACGTCGGCACCGGTTTCAGCGACCGGGTCCTCGACGAGCTGTACGAGGCGCTGTGGCCGCTGCGCCGCCCGACCAGCCCGTTCGACGAGGCCGTCCCGCGCGAGCACGCCCGCGACGCCCAGTGGGTTGAGCCGCGCCTCGTCGGGGAGGTCGCCTACAGCGCCCGCACCAGGGACGGCCGCCTCCGCTTCCCGTCCTGGCGCGGGCTGCGCGACGACAAGGACCCCCTGGAGGTCACGAGTGAGCAGTGAGACCCCCGCGCCGGAGCACCCGTGGTGAGCGGCCGGCAGGTCGAGGTGGACGGCCGCCGGCTCAGCCTGTCCAACCTCGACAAGAACCTGTACCCGGAGTTCACCAAGGGCGAGGTCATCGACTACTACGCGCGGATCGCGCCGGTGATGCTGCCGCATCTGAAGGACCGTCCGGCCACCCGGATCCGCTGGCCGGAGGGCGTGGACGGCGGGAAGTTCTTCGAGAAGAACGCGCCCTCGCACACGCCGGACTGGGTGCGGACGGCGGAGATCCCCACGCCGGGCAGCTCGTCCGGCCGCGAGACGGCGGACTTCGTCGTCGTCGACGACCTGCCGACGCTCGTGTGGTGCGCGAACCTCGCCGCGCTGGAGCTGCACGTCCCGCAGTGGAAGGTCGGCCCGCGCGGCGGGCTGCGCGCCCCCGACCTGGTGGTGTTCGACCTGGACCCGGGGGCGCCCGCGACGATCGTCGAGGCGTGCGAGGTGGCCGGGCTGCTGCGCGACGTGCTCGCCGAGGACGGCTTCGACTCCTACCCGAAGACCAGCGGCAAGAAGGGCCTGCACCTGTACGTGCCGATCAAGGAGCCGAACGACGCGGCGCGGACGTCGGAGTACGCCAAGGCCGCCGCGCAGCGCCTCGCGTCGGAGCATCCGGACCTGGTCGTCGCGAAGATGGAGAAGCGGCTGCGCAAGGGCAGGGTCTTCGTGGACTGGAGCCAGAACAACCCGGCCAAGACGACCGTCGCGCCCTACTCGCTGCGCGCCGCGTCCAGCCCGTCGGTGTCCACCCCGATCACCTGGGAGGAGCTGGAGTCCTGCGGGGACGCCGCCGACCTGGTGTTCTCCCCCGACGAGGTGCTCGGGCGGGTCGACAAGCACGGGGACCTGCTGGAACCCCTGCTGGACGGGCGCAGGCGCGCCCTCCCGTGACCCCGCCGGCCCGCCGCCGCGACACGATCTCCCCCTTTTCGGGCGCCGTATGTGTCCGAACGGCCACGCTCCGGCGCCGACTTCCGCCACCATGAGCACGGGGACGCAATGTGAGCGGGGACACACCCGCCGGTGCGGAAGGAAGATCAGTTGTCGCAGAACCATCACTACGACGCCGTGGTGCTGGGCGGGGGGACGGCGGGAGAGCTGGTCGCGACCGGCCTCGCCCGCGCCGGGCGCGACGTCGCGCTCGTCGAGAACCGCCTGGTCGGCGGTGAATCGCGGTATTTCGCGTGCGTCCCGTCCAAATCGCTGCTGCTGTCGGCGCGGCGCGGCGAGACCTGGGAGATGGCGGTCGCCCGCCGCGACGCCCTCACCGGGTACCGCGCGGACGAGCGGATCGTCGCCCGGATGGCCGAGGAGGGCGTCACCGTGCTGCGCGGCCGCGGCCAGGTGACCGCGCCCGGCCGGATCGAGGTGGACGGCGCCGAGCACGGCTTCGGCGACCTCGTGCTGTGCACCGGCAGCGAGCCGGTGATCCCGCCCGTCGACGGCCTCGCCGACGTCCCGCTGTGGACGAGCGACGGCGCCCTGTCGGTGCCCGACCTGCCGCGCCGGCTCGTCGTCCTCGGCGGCGGCCCGGTCGGCTGCGAGCTGGCGCAGGTGTACGCGGCGTTCGGCTCGCAGGTGTCGCTGGTCGAGGCGTCCGGGCGGCTGCTGACCGCCGAGGCGCCGTTCGCCGGGGAGGTGCTCGCCGACGCGCTCCGCCGGATGGGCGTCGACCTGCGCCTCGGCGCCGGCCTGAGCCACGTCGAGCGCAAGGAGTCGGGGCTGCGGCTGTGGCTGTCGGACGGCGGCACGCTGGACGCCGACCGGATCCTGGTCGCCGCCGGGCGCCGCCCCCGGGTCGAGGGGCTCGGCCTGGAGACCCTCGGCGTCGCCACGTCGCCCGGCCACGGCGTGCCGGTGGACGAGACGTGCCGGGTCCCGTCGACGTCCGGCGACGTGTGGGCGGCGGGCGACGTCACCGGCGTCGCCCGCACCACGCACGCCGCCCGCTACCAGGCGCGGCTCGTCCTGGCCAACCTGCTCGGCGAGCACCGCGCGGCCGACTACCGCGCGATCCCCCGGGTCGTGTACACGACCCCCACCGTCTACGCGGTCGGGATCTCCCCGAAGCAGGCGGAGGAACTCGGAATAGACCTCCTCACCGCCGGGTACGACCTCGCCGCGACGGCGCGGGCGGCGGTCGAGGCCGACGATCGCGGCCGGGTCGAGTTGTACGCCGACCGCTCCCGGGGGCTGCTGATCGGCGCCGCCGCCGCCGGACTCTACGCTGAGGAGTGGATGAGCGAGATCGCGCTGGCCATCCGCGCGGAGACGCCGCTGAGCGTGCTCACCGACGTCGTGCACGCGTTCCCGACCTACGGCGAGTCCGTGGAGGCGCCGCTGCGGGAACTGGCCGGCCGCCTGTGACGGACCTTCCGATGGGCCCTTCCGAGGAGGACGCGTGATGAGCGAGACCGACGACCTGGAGCGGGAGCCGCTGCCCGAGGACGCCAACGAGGCCGACACCGCCGAGCAGCGGGCCGACCTCGGCGAGGAGGGCGAGGACGGCGAGGAGACGACCGAGTGGGCGGCGCAGCTGCCGATGGACGTCAACGAGGCCGACGCCGCCGAGCAGCACCGGGAGATCCCGCTCGACGAGGACGACTACCGCTGACCGCCGGCGGCCCGCGGCCGCCGCGCCGGAGCGTCCGTCCGGGTCCGGCGGACGACGCGTCCGGCTGCGGCGGTCCGCCGCCGGAAATACACTGACCTGCGCGCGCGAGGAACGTCGGTGGTCTTTGTTAGTGACCCACGAGGTTACCGGCGCGTAGGATGGTGGGATTGTTTCCCCGCGACGGACACCCTCTACCGTCGCACTGATCTGGTGATCGGAGAGTGTGGTGACGGCTACCCCGGACGCACGCCCCCGTGGCACGCGCCTGCCGCGGCTGGCGCGCCGCAGGCAACTGCTCGGCGCGGCCCAGGAGGTGTTCGTCGCGCAGGGGTACCACGCGGCGGCGATGGACGAGATCGCCGAGCGCGCGGGCGTCAGCAAGCCCGTGCTCTACCAGCACTTCCCGGGCAAGCTGGAGCTGTACCTGGCCCTGCTGGACGAGCACGCCGAGGCGCTGGTGAAGACCGTGCGCGACGCGCTGGAGTCCACCACGGACAACAAGCTGCGCGTGCAGGCGAGCATGCAGGCGTTCTACGACTTCGTGGCCGGCGACGGCGAGGCGTACCGGCTGGTCTTCGAGTCGGACCTGCGCAACGTGGCGCCCGTCCGGGCCCGCGTCGACCGCGCCAACCAGCAGTGCGCCGAGATGATCGCCCAGGTGATCGCCGAGGACACCGGCGCCGCCAGCGACGAGGCCCACCTGCTCGGCATGGGCCTGGTCGGGATGGCCGAGGTCAGCGCCCGGTTCTGGCTGTCGCAGCACCGCGCGATCCCCAAGGACACCGCCGAGAAGATCATCGCCCGCCTCGCCTGGCGCGGCATCTCCGGCTTCCCGCGGACCGGCGAGCAGGGCTGACCGCCGCGTTTCACTCGCGGCGAAGCGGCGGGACGGCCGATCCGCCGGTCTCCGTGCGACCATCGAAGGACCGTCCCGCGGGTGCCGGGACGGGACCGACGAGGGGAGCAGCGCGTGCAGGTTCGGATCGGCGTGCAGAACGTGCCGAAGGAGATCGTCGTGGAGACCGAACAGTCCGCCGACGAGGTGCAGGAGGCCCTCGCCGGCGCGCTGGCGGAGCCGCGCGGGGTGTTCGTGCTGAAGGACCGGCGCGCGGGGCGGGTCGTCGTGCCCGCCGAGCGGGTCGGCTACCTGGAGATCGCCGAGGACGAGCGCCGCGGCGTGGGCTTCGGCACCCAGTACGCGTGAGCCGGTGACCGCGCGTGCGCCGGTGACCCTGCGAGGTTCGGTGGCCGCGCGCGGGCCGTCACGCGGCGCGTCCGGCCGGCTGCTCTAGCTGATGTCCCGGCAGGTCGGCAAGCGTCTTGACGAAGATTTTGTTTGTTTCCGGAGGAACGGGCATACCGGTTTGCGACCAACGGGCCGGATCTTCCGGCCCCCCGGAAACGAAACGGACTGACTGAGATGCTGACGATCCTCTGGTTCATCATCGCCGGTGCCGTGGTCGGGGCGCTGGCACGGCTCATCGTGCCCGGCCGCAACCCGATCGGCATCCTGCTGACGATCGGCGTGGGCATCGTCGGCGCGATCCTCGGCGGCGCGATCGCCTCCGCGCTCGGCGCCGGCTGGGTCATCGCGCTCATCTTCGCGGTGGTGATCGCCGCGATCGGCGTGGCCGCGCTGACCTCGCTCAACAGCCGCGGCGGCGGCCGCTGGGGCGGACGCCGGCGCAGCCGCAGCTTCTGATCGGCCCCCTCCGGCCGGGCGATCCCCCGGCTTCCCGGCCGGCACCATGGAAGGCCCCCGCTCCCCCCGCGAGCGGGGGCCTTCCCCTGTCCGGGGCGTCAGGGCGACGGTACGGCGACGCCCGCCGCGCGGAAGACGTCCGGGCGGATGAACGGGCCGAGCCGCCGGTACGGCACGCTGAACGCCCGCCAGGCCCGTCCGCAGGCCATGCTGTAGCCCAGCGCGGGCTCCGGCGGGTAGAAGTCGATCCCCTTGCGCGTCGGCAGCACCTGGACGTTGCCGTCCCTGATCATCGCGGGCGTGACGGCACCGGTGTCCGGACCCGCCGGCTCGTTCTCGCACAGGGAGCCGCCGCCGGGCCCGTACTCGATCAGCAGGCGGGTGAAGGCGCGGGTGCTCGCCGTCGTGAGCGCGTCCGCCCGGAAGAAGTCGCGGGGCGGCACCGCGCGCCCGGTGGTCAGGTCGACCGTGACCATCTGCGCCAGGGCCGTGTTCCTGGTCAGGACCGTCCCGCTGTAGGAGTAGCGGACGGAGAACAGCTTCGGCCCGTTCAGCCCCACCTCGTAGGTCACCTTGCCCGTGTAGGGGGTCGCCGGGTCGCCGGTGCCGGTGAAGGCGGCCAGCTCCTGGCCGGCCCTCCGCGCCCAGCTCTCGGCGGGCTCGCGGACCGCCGCGTTGGCCTTCGCCAGCACCGCGGCGGGCAGCCCGCTCAGCTGCGGGTAGCTCGCCGTGACGCGCGTCGCGGGGTGGCCGGTCGTCCGGACGACCGACACGGGCCGCACCCGCAGGTCCGTCCGCGCCTGCGTGCCGCCGCCCCCGGAGGAGGCGGCCGTGTAGGCCCCGGCGCCGCCCGCCGCGAGCGCGGCGGCGGCCGCCACCGCGGCGGCGACCTTGGCCCCGGTCGCCGCGAACAGGCCGCCGCCGGCCGCCGCGCCGACCCCGGCGCCCCCGCCCGCCGCGGCCCCGCCCGCCGCCGCGCCGCCCGCCGCACCGCCTGCCGCACCGCCTGCCGCTGCGCCTCCGGCGGCCGCCGGGACCAGTCCGGCCGCGGCCAGCGGGAACACGGCCGCGAAGGCCACGGCCGCGCCCGCCAGAGCGCGGACGCCCCGCCCCTCCCAGCCCGGCCCGTACGCCGCGGTGGCGGCCGTCTCCAGCTCGGCGGCGAACGCGGCGGCGCCGGGCGGGCGGTCATGCGGGGCCTTGGCCATCCCCCGGACGACCAGGTCCCGGAGCCCCTCCGGGAGGCGCTCGGCCGGGACCGCGCCGTGCAGGTGCCCGGCCCGGAGCGCCGCCAGATCCCCGGAGAAGGGCCGGCCGCCGGTGACGCACTCGAAGAACACGCAGGTCGCCGCGTACACGTCGGTGGCCGGCGAGGCGGGCCGCCGCTCCCACTGCTCGGGCGCCATGTAGGCGGGCGTCCCGGCCCCGGAGCCGTCCCCGGTCGCGGTGGCGATCCCGAAGTCGATCAGCTTGCTCAGCCCGTCCGCGCGGACGACGACGTTGGCGGGCTTGTAGTCGCGGTGCACCACGCCGGCCGCGTGGGCGGCGGCGAGGCCGCGCAGGGACCCCTTCAGCACGGTGAGCGCCGCCTCCGGCTCCAGCGCGCCGTGCTCGGCCAGGATCCGCTTGAGCGAGACCCCGTCCACCGCCTCCATCACGAGCGCGGCCCCGCGCGCGGCGCTGACGAACCGGTAGAGCCGGACGACGTGCGGATCGTCGACGCGGCCGAGCATCACCGCCTCGGCGCGCAGCCGCTCGATGGCCGCGTCGTCGCCGTCCCGGCGGACCAGGTACTTGATCGCGACCGGCGCGCCGGCGGCGGAGTGCCGCGCCAGCACCACCCGGCCCTGCGCGCCCGCGCCCAGCTCCCGCACCTCGGTGAAGCCCTCGACACGCCACGGCGGCGCAGCACCGGACGACGGCTCGACGGACGGCGCGTCCCCGGACGGCGGCTCGACGGACGGCGGCTCGGCGGACGGCGGCTCGGCGGGCGAGGCGGACGGCGGCGCGTCCCCGGACGGCGCGGCGGGCGATGGGGACGCCCCCGACGTGTCGGCCCCGGACGGTTCGATCATGCCCATCAATCTGGGGCACGGGACGCCCCCGGGCAACCGGTGCTCGTCCGCGCCCCGCGGTGTCCGGATGTGGCCGCCGGGAGGGGCCGTCGCGCCGGTCCGTCCGGGCCCGTTCCACGCCACGGATCGGCGCTGGCGAGCGGGGATGGAATAGACGAAAACACGGAAACGTTGGGTCTAGTGATCGGCTATTGGTGTATGCAACTGACGGTCGGTACACTGCGTGGCGGAGTGTGACCGCACGCAGCCACAATGAGTGACTGCTTTCAACCCCTGACTGCGGTCGCCGAGACATTTTGATCAACGGCTGGTCCCTCCCGCGCGAGCGCGCGGCCACAGGAAGCGACCGGCGGGCGCGCCAGGACGGCGAAGCCCAGCCGGCGGCGACTGTGACCTCGATCGACAGCGCCCCTGACGGGCCCGCCCGCCGGCATCCTGCCGACGCGGGCGACGAGCCGCGCCGCACCGGGGAGCGAGGACCCCGCATATTGGAGGCTGAAAGCCCTGACTACCTTTCGTGAACTCGGGGTCGTCCCCGAGATAGCAGATGCCCTGCAGGCCGAGGGCATCGTGGAAGCGTTCCCCATCCAGGAGCTCGCCCTGCCGATCGCGCTGGGCGGCCACGACATCATCGGGCAGGCGCGCACCGGCACCGGCAAGACGCTGGCGTTCGGCGCGGCGCTGCTCCAGCGCATCGAGCACGGCGGCAAGAAGCCGCAGGCGCTCGTCGTAGCGCCCACCCGCGAGCTGGCCCTGCAGGTCACCGATGACCTGCTGGTCGCCGGCGGCAAGCTCGGCACCCGCGTGCTGTCGGTGTACGGCGGCCGCGCCTACGAGCCGCAGATCGACGCGCTCCGCGAGGGCGTCGACGTGGTCGTCGGCACCCCGGGCCGGCTGCTCGACCTGGTCAAGCAGAAGCACCTGGACCTCTCGCAGGTCGGCGTGCTGGTGCTGGACGAGGCCGACCGCATGCTCGACCTCGGGTTCCTGCCCGACATCGAGCGGATCATCGACCGGATCCCCGCGCAGCGGCAGACGATGATGTTCTCGGCGACCATGCCGGGCGAGATCGTCGCGCTGTCGCGCCGCTACCTGACCCGCCCGACCAACGTGCGGGCCGAGTCGCACACCGAGTCCGACGCGACGCCGCAGGTCGTCCAGCACGTCTTCCAGGCCCACCAGATGGACAAGCCGGAGATGCTGGCGCGGCTGCTGCAGGCCGAGGGCCGCGGGCTGACGATGATCTTCTGCCAGACCAAGCGTGCCTGCGACCGGGTCGCCGCCGACCTGGCGCAGCGCGGCTTCGACGCCGCCGCCGTGCACGGCGACCTCGGGCAGAGCCAGCGGGAGCGGGCGCTGCGCGCGTTCCGCAACGGCAAGATCGGCGTGCTGGTCGCCACCGACGTGGCGGCCCGCGGGCTCGACGTCGACGACGTCACGCACGTCGTCAACTACGAGTGCCCGGACAGCGCCGACACCTACGTGCACCGCATCGGCCGCACCGGCCGCGCGGGCAAGGAGGGCGTCGCGGTCACGCTGATCGACTGGGCCGACCTGACCCGGTGGAAGCTGATCAACAGCACGCTCGACCTGCCGTTCGCGGCGCCGGAGGAGACCTACTCCACCTCTCCGCACTTCTTCGAGGCGCTCGGCATCCCCGAGGGCACGAAGGGCACCCTGCCGAAGGAGCACCGCCACGAGCGGGCCGGGCTGGACGCCGAGGAGCTGGAGGACATCGGCGAGACCGGCAAGGTGCGCAGCACCGCGCGCCGCGAGGAGCGGGAGCGGGAGCGTCCGCGCCCCCGCCGCCGCAAGCGCGCGAGGACCCGCACCCGCGGCGGGCAGCCGATCGAGGGCAAGGCGACCGAGGGCGGCGCGACCGCGGCGGCCTCGGAGGGTGCGTCCGACAATGTCGTCGACGCCGTCGCCACCGAGCGCAAGCGGAGCCGCACCCGGCGCCGCACCCGCGCCGGCAAGCCCGCGGCCGACACGACCGAGGCCACCCAGACGGCCTGACGCCCGCACCGACCGCGAGACACGGCCCGCCCGTGCTCTCGCGGTTACCGGTGCTCCGCACGTCGCCCAGGATCCGGACCGGTCACGGGCCAGAAGCGTCGCGATCGCGTGCGAAGCCAGGTTCGAGCTTGCGAGAACCTGATCGCGCAGCGAGCCCCCAGGGCGAGTCGGAGCGATGCTGCGATCGCACGCATTGCCCACCGAAGGGAGGGCCCCCAGGGCCCGACCGCCAAGGGCAATGCAGTTAAATGCCGTCCCGCATGCCGAGGGCGGTGGTGGGGTGGTCGGTGACCAGGACGGCGACGCGGGGGTCGCCGAGGAACCGGCGCATCAGCGGCTCGGCGTTGACCGTCCAGATCATCGCGGGGATGCCGGCGCGGCCGCACTGCCGCAGCACCCCGACCCGGGCGAGCCGGTGGTTGAGCGCGACCATGTCGGCGCCGGCGCGGCGGATCTGGCGCAGCGGCGCGAGGTCGCGGGCGACGCCCGGCTCCCAGAGGTTGCGGCCCACCGACAGGGCCGTCCGGGTCCGCGGGAAGCTCCTCTTGATCTCGACGAGCGAGGCCACCTCGCGGGTCGTCACCACGAACCCGCCGGGCCCGAACGCCTCGATCGCGAGCGCGACGGTCTCGTGCTCGCAGCCGCGCTCCTTCAGGTCCAGGTGGCCCTGCGCGCCGGACGCGGCGATGAGCTCCATGGCCTCGTCCACCAGCGGCAGCGGGCGGGGTGACAGTTCCTTCGCCCGGCGGTAGGACAGCCGTGCCAGCGGCAGCCCGCCGACCTCGCGGTCGTGGTGGACGACCAGCCGCCCGTCACCGGTGCGCCGGACGTCGATCTCGACGTACTCGGCCCCGGATCCGACCGCGTCGCGCAGGCCGTTCAGGCCCGCGTCGTCCCGTCGATGCGCCGAGATCGCCGGCTTCGCTCGCACGCTGAGAAGCTACCACCGCGGGGTTTCGCGGCGGTGGCCGGCGGATGCCCGTTTAGTATGGTGGCACTCCGTGAGTACGCCCCGGTTCCTGACCCTGCCCCCCGGCGTGAGCCGGACGACCGTCGAGACGTCGCGCGGCCCGTTCGCCGCGCTGGAGGCGATGCCGGGGTCGCGGGTGCCCGAGCGGTGTCCCGCCCTCCTCGTGCCGGGCCTCACCGGCAGCAAGGAGGACTTCCTCGCGATGCTGCCGACGCTCGCCGCGTCCGGCCGCCGCGTCGTGGCGATCGACATGCGCGGGCAGCACGAGACGCCGGGCCCGGACGACCCGGACGCCTACGGCCGCGCGGCCCTCGGCGCCGACCTGGTGGCGCTGCTGGAGGCGCTGGGTCCCGAGCCGGTGCACCTGGTGGGGCACTCGTTCGGGGGGCTGGTGGCGCGGGAGGCGGTCCTGGCGGGGCCGGCGCGGCCGGCGTCGCTGACGCTGATGAGCTCCGGGCCGTCCGCCGTGACGGGGCCGTCCGCCGACAAGGCGCGGGCGCTGCGGGACGCGATCCCCGAGCTGGGCATGGCCGCGATCTGGAGCGTCGGCATGGAGCCGGACTACGTCGCGAGCGGCGTCCAGGCGGACATCCTGGCGTTCCTGAAGGACCGGACGCTCGGCAACTCCGAGGCGGGGCTGGTCGGCATGTCCCGCGAGATCCTCACCGCGCCCGACCGGGTCGACGAGCTCGCCAAGCACTGCGGCGACACGGGCCTGCGGACGCTCGTCCTGTACGGCGAGGACGACGACGTCTGGGACCCGCGCGCCCAGGCGGAGATGGCGGAGCGGCTCAACGCGGCCCGGGTCGTGATCCCGAGCGCCGCGCACTCCCCCGCCTGGGAGGCGCCGGAGACGACCGCCGCCGCCCTCACCGACTTCTGGAACCTGTCCGAGCACACGCTGAAGTGACCCCGCGGGCCGAGCCGGGGCGCGCCGAGGGGCGCCGCGTCCCGGCCCGCGGAGGGCCGCTCAGACCGTCGCGGTGAACAGGTAGTTCATCGGCAGGCCGGTGGTGTCGCGGGGCAGCGGCGGCCACGGCCAGCGGCCGAACGAGGCGCCCTCCTCGCCCGGCAGCCTCAGCTCGCCGACCGTCCAGCCGCACGCGGCGAGGACGTCCTCGGGGCGGTCGGTGCCCCACAGCCAGGGGCAGCCGTCGGCGCGCAGCCGCGCCAGGCCCTCCTGGGTGAACTCGCTGATCATGGACTGGTGGGACAGCAGGTCCCCGGCCGCGGCGCTGCCGGGCGCCGACAGCGTCCCGAGCCTGGTCAGCAGCGCCCGGGCGGCGTCCTCGGGCAGGTAGAACAGCAGGCCCTCGACGATCCACAGGGTGGGGACGGCCGGGTCCCAGCCGGCGGCGCGCAGGGCCCCGTCCCAGTCGCCGGTCAGGTCGGTGCCGATGCCGCGCCGGTCGCAGCGGTGCCGGACGTCCAGCTCGGCGAGCCTCTTCTCCTTCCCTTCCATGAGGTCGGCCTGGTCGAGCTCGTACAGGACGGTCCCGGTCGGCCAGGGCAGCCGGGCCGACCGGGTGTCGAGCCCGGCCGCGACCAGTACGACCTGGGTGTGCGCGGACCGGGCGATCACCTCGTCCAGCCAGCGGGTGCGGATCGCGAGGAACTCGGTGGTGCCGGGGTTGTCGTAGCGCTCCCAGCGCGCGAAGCCCTCGGGTCCGGCGAGGGCCTCGGCGAGGTCGTCGGTGAACAGGGCGTCGGGGCGGCGGGACTCCACCGCGCGGGCGGCGGCCGTCCAGCGGGCCGTCGCGGACACGCCTTCCATGGTCCTTCTCCTTTCAGCGGCGGGCTCGGCGGCTCAGCGGCGGCCGGCGGTGACGGCCTCGACGAGGCGGCGCATCGACTCGGGGAGCCGGGCGGGCGCCATGTTCCCGTCGGCGTCGGGGCTGACGCAGGCGATCCGCTGCTCCCCGGTGGCGACGAGCTCCTCGCCGTCGGGTCGCTGCCGCCAGTACTCGAACCGCATGGTCATCTGGGTCTGGCCGACCTCGCCGGGGGTCATCCGGACGATCACCTCGTCGAAGATCGTCAGCTCGCGGAGGTACTCGCACCGGCAGCTGACGGTGAGCAGCCGCACCCCGTCGCCGAACCCGGCGACGACGTCGGGGGTGTACTCGCGCAGGCAGAGCTCGCGGGCGCGGCCCTGCCAGCTGATGTAGTTGACGTAGTTGACGTTGCCGAGCAGGTCGGTGTCCTCGATGGTGACGACGTGCCGGTACTCGTAGCCCTTCACGCCCGCGCCTCCCCGGACGGCTCCGTCAGGACGGCCAGCACGACCGGTTCGGCGACGCCCCGGACGCCGGTCGCCATGGTCGCGACGCGGACGTCCCCGGCGGCCAGCACGGCCCAGCCGTCCTCGTGGGTGGAGTGCAGGGTGAACGGGGTCCCGGCGGGCAGCCCCGCCTTGACCGCCGACTCCCCCGCCGCCCACACGCGGGTCGCGGCCGTGTCGAAGTCCTCGGCGCCGCCGGAGCGTCCGGCGGTGCCGGAGCGTTCGGTGAGGGCCTCGGCGAGCGCGAGGCCGTCCGGTCCGAGCAGGCCCGCCCAGGCGTCGCGGTCGCGCGCGGTGACGAGTTCGAGGTCGCAGCCGGGGGTGCTGGTCGCGAGGGTGACGCCGGAGCGGTGCGCGATCGAGACGGTCTCTCCGCTGCTCGCCTCCGGCTTGCCGTCCGGGCGGTGCCGCAGCTCGACGTCCCCGCCGAGCAGCCGCCGCACGGCCAGCCCGGCGGCCTCGCGCCGGGACGCGCCGTCCGGGTCGGTGTCGACCACCGCGCGCCCGGCCAGGCCGAACGCGACGAGGGCGTGCTCGACGTAGGGGCCGAGGAGGGCGGGCACCCAGCCGGCGGGGAGCGGGAACTTCTCCACCAATTGGGTGGTGAAGCCCTCCCAGGTCTCGATCAGCTCGCCGTCCTCGTCGGTGACCTCCATGTCCCAGCAGTCCTCGTCCACCCGGTAGCGGGCGTGGACGAACGCGGGCGTCGCGCCGGCGTTCGGGCCGGGGACGAGCCGCCGCACGCCCGCCGGGATCGCCAGGACGGTCGGCGCGCACAGCGCGAGCGGCTGCATGTAGGCGTCGCGGGCGGCGGGGTCGCCGAGCAACAGCGTCGGCGGCAGGTAGCGGCCGAACCAGTCGACGCGGGTGTCGGGCAGCAGCCGGGCGGTGACGTGCGTGGCGTCGGCGCGCCGGATGTCGCCCATCAGCCGGAACCGGGGGCCGTGGAACAGCATCGGCCCGTACAGCTCGGTCTGCGGGTCGATCGCCATGGGCGGCAGCGCGGCGTCCTGCGGCCGGACGAGCCCGGCGCCCTTCGGCGTCGCGGCGGGCGGCTCGCAGACCGCCCGGAAGTGGTCCACCTGGAAGTTGGTGGTGCTGCACCGGACGACGGTCGTGACGGCGCCGGACTCGTCGCGCAGCGCCGCGACCCGGACGGTGACCGGCGCGTCCTGCGCGACCGCGATCGCCCGCAGGAACTCGACGTCGGTCAGGACCGGCGCGGTCCCCGCCCCCGAGCCCGCGCCGACGTCGAGGCCGAGCAGCGCCGCCGCGGCCTGCGCCATGATCTCCATGCCGACGGTGCCGGGCAGGACGGCCTCGGTGCCGCCGCCGAACACGTGCTCGGCGAGGTACGGGTCGCTGGCCCAGCCGACCTCGGAGTCGGCGACCAGCTCGATGCCCGGGTAGTTCACCCGGGGCCGCTCCAGGAACCGCAGCAGCGGCGGCTCGTCCGCGCCGAACGACACGGTCGGCATCTCGCCGAACCGTCCGGTGACGACGGCGACGACGGGCGCGTCCGGGTCGGCGACCAGCGCCCGCAGCATCGCCACGCCCTGGTCGGGGGTGATCGTGGTGACGCCGGCGCGGGACAGGTTCTCGACGGAGCCGAGCCGCTCGCCCATGCCGACGCCCGACCACAGCGACCACTCGACGGCGCGGAACCGGCAGTGCGGCAGCTCGGCGGCGAGCCGCTCGACCAGGTCGCTCTGCCATTCGTTGGCGGCGGCGTAGTGGGCCTCGCCGCGCAGCCCGGCGCGTCCGGTCATGCTGCCGAACGTGACGACGAGCCGCAGGCCCGCCGTGTCGACGGCGGCGAGGACGGCCTCCAGCCCGGCGACCTTGGGGTCGATCGTGCGGGCGTAGTCGTCGTCGGTGAGCTCTTGGAGGAGCTTCGGGACGTTGCCGCCGGCGCCGTGCAGGACGGCGGTGACCTTGCCGAGCTCCGCCTCCGCCTCGGCGACGGCCGCGGCGACCCGGGCGGCGTCGGTGACGTCGGCGCGCAGGTAGCGGGCGGTGACGCCGGCGGCCGCCATGCGTTCGAGGTTGGCGGTCAGCTCCGCGTCGCCGGCCGGGTCGGACCGTCCGACCAGGGCGAGCCTCGCGCCGGTCTCGCGGGCCAGGGCGAGGGCGCACTCGGCGGAGATGCCCTTGCCGCCGCCGGTGACGAGCAGCACGTCGTCCGGGCCGAGCGGCAGGTCGGTGCCGTGCGGCGCGACCGGCGCGAGGACGGGCTCGCGGCGGACGCCGCCCTCGTGGATCACCTCGCGGAACCGGGTCGTGGCGGCGGCGTCCGCCGCGACCAGCGCCGGGGCCGCCGGGTCGGCGAGGTCGGCGGACACGACGGTCGTCGCCACCCAGGGCGCCTCCAGGTGCAGGGTCTTGGCGAACCCGGCCGCGCCGGGGCCGTCCTGGACGAGCACGCAGCGCGTCACGTCCTTGCCGGCGAGGACCGCGGCGGCGCCCGCGCGCAGCGCCGCGAGCCGCCCCTCCCCCAGCGGGACGATCACCAGGACGCCCTCGCCCAGCTCGGCGGCCTCCAGCGCCTCGCGCAGCGCGCCGGCGGCCGGGTGGTCGCCGACGACCCGCCAGGCGCCCGGGATGCGCGGCGCGGCCCGTCCGGGGACGGCGGCCGGGCGGCGGTCCACCGCGAAGGCCCGCACCCACGGGCCCACGCCCGGCGGGACGATCCTCGCGGCGGCGGCCTCGGTGTCCTCCGCTCCGGCGCCGCCGGTCGCGACCAGCTCCTGCAGCGTCTCGGCGACCTGGCCGAGCGTCGCGGTCGCGTAGCCGGTCGGGGCGGCGGTCTCGGCGAGGTCGAGGGTCCGCATGGCCTCGCCGACCAGCTCCGACACCACGATCGAGCTGAGGTGCAGGTCGTCGAGGAACTTACTGTCGGCCTGGACGGCCTCGAGCGGGAACTCGGCGCGGCGCGCGACCAGCGTGCGCATCAGCATCAGCGGGTCGCCGGCGTCCACCTCGCCGGGGACGTCGCCCCCCGGCACGCCGCCGCCGGACGTGGCGGCCCGCGCGGACGCGTCGGCGAGCAGCGCCGCGTCCACCTCCGGGACGATCTCGCAGAAGTTGGCGATGAAGGCCGGCTCGGCGTCCGGGTCGAACGGGCGGATCAGCCGGTCGGCGAACAGGTCGGCGACGCGGACGCCGGCGCCCGCGGCGAACGCGGCGCCGAGCGCGGCGAGCAGCCCGCCGAGCGAGTCCTCGTCGGTGCGGGTCGCGACGGCCGGGACGCCGGTGATCTCGCGGGCGAGATGGGTGAGGACCTGCCCGGGCCCGACCTCGATCAGCAGGTCCGCGTCGGCAGTGCCCGCCGAGGGGGGACGACCCCCCGCACCCCCCGAGTCGCCTCCGGCTCCGTTCACGGCGGCCGCGAGCGCCTCGGCGAACAGCACCGGCGCGGTGATCTGCTCGCGCAGCAGCGCGCGCAGCTCGTCCGGCGCCATCGCGGCGGACAGCGGCGCGCCGGTCACGGTCGAGTACACCTGGCGGCGCGGACCGGCGAGGGGCTCCTCGCCGAGCCGTCCGGCGAACGCGTCGGCGGCGGGCGCGACCAGCGGCGAGTGGAACGCGTGCGACACCGGCAGCCGGACGGCCTGGAGCCCGGCCCGGGTCGCACGGCCGATCACCGCCAGCAGCCCGTCGGACGGCCCGGACACCACCGTCTGCCTCGGCCCGTTGTGGCCCGCGATGACGACGCCGTCGTCCTGCTCGGCGAGCAGCGCGGCGACGGTCTCCGCGTCGGCGGACACGCCCGCCATCGAACCGCCGTCCTCGGCCAGCTCGCTCATCGTCGCGCCGCGCGCCGCCGCGATCCGCAGCAGCGCCTCCTCGTCGAGGGCGTCCGCCCAGTGCAGCGCGGTGATCTCGCCGAGGCTGTGCCCGACGGCCGCCTGCGCCTGCACGCCGAGCCCCGTCAGCACCCGCAGCCCCGCCGCCGACGCGGTCGCGATGCGCGGCTGCGCGACCGCCGTCTCCACCTGGTCGGCGCCGGCCGGCAGCGCGGCCGCCTCGTACAGCTCGTCGACCGTGTCGAAGCGGCGGCGCAGCGCCCCGCCGTCCGACCGGGTGCCCGACCCCTGGCCGGGGAACAGGAACACGATGCGCGGCAGCCCGCCCGGCCCGCCGACGAACACGCCGGCCGCCGGGTCGATGTGCCGCTCGGTCCCCTCCGCGGCGAGCTCGGCGACGCGGCGCAGCGCGTCCGCGAGCTGCGCCGGGGCGCTCGCGACGACCGCGGCCCGCCACGGCCGGCGGTCCAGCCGCCCGGCCAGGTGCGCGGCGAGGTCGGGCAGCTCCGACCGCGCCGCCGCCTCCGCCACCGCGGCCAGCGCGGTCGCGCGCTCGGCCAGCGCCGCCGGCGAGCCGGCGTCCAGCGCGAACAGCTCCGCGTCCTGCGGCGAGTTGATCACCGAGCGGGTCCGAGTGTCGACGCGCGCGCGGCGGGACGGGCGCGGCGCCTCGACCACCACGTGCGTGTTGATGCCGCCGAAGCCCATCGCGCTGACGCCCGCGCGCAGCGGCACGCCCTCCGGCCACGCCTCGCCCTTGCGCAGCACGCGCAGCGCGTCGCCGCCCTCGTCCAGCAGCGGGTGCGGCCGCTCGCACCCCGTCGTCGGCGGCAGCACGCCCGTCCCGGCCGCCTTGACGCCCTTGATCAGCCCGGCGATGCCCGCCGCGGCCTTGGTGTGCCCGATGTTCGCCTTGATGGAGCCGACCGCCGCGGGGACCCCGCCCGCGCCCGCCGCGCGGCGCGCCTCGATCAGCGTCTCCAGCTCGGCCGCGTCGCCGACGGCCGTCCCGGTGCCGTGGCCCTCGAAGTAGCCGACCTCGTCCGGGCCGAACCCGGCGCGCCGGTACGCCCGGTCCAGCGCGAGCCGCTGCCCGTCGGTCTCCGGCCGGGTGATGCCGCCCGCGCCGTCGGACGACACGCCCCACCCGTCGATGAAGCCGTGCACGTGGTGGCCGCGCGCGACGGCGTCCTCCTCGCGCATCAGCACGACCATCCCGCAGCCCTCGCCGGGCCAGAACCCGGCCGACCGCCGGTCGTAGACCCGCATCTCCTCGACGGCCAGCGCGCCCGCCCGCGAGAACCCGATCAGCTCCGTGGCGTCCACGCTGATGTCCACGCCGCCCGCGACCGCGAGGTCCATGTCGCCGGAGACCAGCGCGTTGCACGCCGTGATCACCGACAGCAGCGACGACGCGCACGCGCCGTCCACGACGTAGCCGCCGCCGTTGAAGTCGAAGTGGTTGCAGATCCGCCCGGCGATCGTGTTGGACAGCCCGCCGGCCAGCGAGTCGCCGTCCGGCACCGGGAACGGCGCCTTGTAGGAGTGCTCCAGCTCCGCCAGCAGCGCCGCGAGCCGGTCGCCCGCCACGTCGTCCTTGAGCGCGTCCGCGACCACCCGCCGCACGTAGGGCCAGCGCAGCCGCATCTGCGCCGCCCGGATGCCCTCGCCGGTCAGCGAGTTGCCGACCAGCACCCCCGTGGTCTCGCCCGGCGCGCCGCGCCCCTCCGGGAACCCGGCGTCGGCCAGCGCCTCCGCCGCCGTCTCGAGCGCGAGCCAGTGCGTCAGGTCCGCGTTGCGGAACGTCGACCCGGCGACCTTGAACCGGACCCGGTCGAACTCCCAGTCGCGCAGCAGCGCGGCCTCGGTGATGTAGATCTGGTCCGCCGAGTCGCGGTCGGCGCTGTAGTAGTCCTCCAGCCTGATCCGCGTGGACGGGATGCGCCGGAACGACCGGCGCCCGGCCAGCACGTTGTCCCACAGCTCGCCGGGGTCCGCGGCGTCCGGGAACCGGCACGCCATGCCGACGATCGCTATTCGAGAATTCACGGAAAACCTCCAGAATGCGGAGAGGCCGGCGGCACTTGCTCTCCCTCCACCCGGAAATCCGGGCATGCCGGAATGACCACGGAGCCCATGAGTGAAGGAAAATACGGCGACCGCCGCGAATGGCGTCCCGAGAGGGCGCGGGCGACCACGTCGACGCCCGCTCCACTCCAAGATCAACCTAAGTTACTCGACTGTAGGCAAGCGTTCGAGCCCACGTCAAGAAGCCGAAGCCATCATCCGATGACAAATTTTCGGCCCTCCGGCGGCCATTCTGGCACCGCCCGTCCCATTGGCCGCTCGTTTCCGCCCGCCCGTTCCCCGAACACCCTCCCATGCCTCTTTGACCGTTTCACCGCACACACCGCGACTACGGCGAAGCCGAACGTGATGCCGTCCTCCGTAATGGACGGCCAGCCCAATAAGAGGCACAGGAAAATGAAAATTCAACCGCCCGCGCCACCGGCGGCCGTCACGGTCGGCGATCGGAAAACCGCGCACCGGAACCGCGATGCTCCTACCCTGGAGGCATGCCGGTGGATTACCGAGCCCCGAACATCAACGCGCGCAGCCTCGGGCAGCAGCTGCGGAAGATCCGGGAGCTCCTCGAGCTGTCCTACCCCGACGCCGCCGCGCTCCTCGGCCGCGACGCCGACTGGCTCGCCCGCGTCGAGACGGGCTTCGGCGACCCCACCCCCGAGCAGGTCGGCGCGATCCTCGACGCCTACGACGTCCCGGACCGAGTCCGCGCGGTCCTCGTCGACCTCGCGACCCGGCCCGAGGGCCCGCCCTGGCTGGCGCGCCACGTCGGACGCCTGAAGGCCCTCGTCCGCGACATCTACACCGTCGAGTCGGAGTCCCCGTACATCCACACGTTCGGCATCGCCCGCATGCCCGAGCTGGTCTGGTGCGAGGAGTACGCCCGCCTGGTCTTCGGGCTCCGCGAGGCGGACCCGGACGAGGAGTGGGACCTGCTCCGCAACCGCCAGGAGCACCGCCCCCTCGGCGAGCCCCGCACCCTCGACGTGATCATCGACGGCTACATGCTGGAGAGCCCCGGCGGCCGCGCCGACGTCCTGCACGCGCAGGTCGCGCACCTGCTCGACCTCGCCGCCGACGCCCGCGCGACCGTCCGCGTCGTCCCGACGGGCGCCGGCGCGTACCCGGGCCTGCACGGCGCCTTCGACGTCCTGGAGTTCCCCGGCGTCACCGAGCGGATCTCCCTCGTCCACTCCGCCCTCGGCATCGACACCGCCCAGGCCGACCTGTGGGACACCTGGAAGCTCGTCGAGGAGAAGGCCCTCACCCCCGCCGACTCCCGCACCCTCCTGGAGACCACCCGCACCGCCCTCGCCGCCCGGTCATACTCGGGGGATGGGGAAGAGCTATGAGCGCATCGAGGGCAGGCTGCGGACGTTCATCGAGTCGCAGCACATCTTCTTCACCGCGACGGCGCCGCTGGACGGGAACGGCACCGTCAACCTTTCGCCGAAGGGCCTGACCGGATCGTTCGCGGTGCTCGACGAACTCACCGTCGCCTATCTCGACTTCGCGGGCAGCAACGCCGAGACGATCGCCCACCTGCGGGAGAACGGCCGGATCACGCTGATGTGGTGCGCGTTCGACGGCCCGCCGAACATCGTGCGGGTGCACGGGCGCGGCGAGCCGGTGTTCCGCGACGATCCGCGCTGGGACGGGCTGATGCGCCATTTCCCGGACATCGACCCGACCCTGCACGGGCTGCGCGCGATCATCGTCGTCCGCGCCGAGAAGATCCGCGACACGTGCGGGTACGCCGTCCCGTTCATGACGTACGAGGAGGACCGCCCGCTGCACGGGTCGCGGTTCGCCCGGGAGACCGACGAGTCGCTCGACGCCTACTTCCACAAGAAGGAGCACGTCGCGACCAGCATCGACGGCCTGCCGGGGCTCCCCCTGCCGCTGCCGCCGCTCCCGCCGACCGCGTGACCCCGCCCGGCCGCGGGGCCAGGCGGGGTCAGGCGGGACGTCTCAGGGGCGCTGGAAGGGCCTCGAGACGGCGGCGGTGGCCACCAGGGCCGTGAGCTCGGTCTGGTATCCGTCCCCCATGTCCTGCACCGTCTTCCAGCCGAGGTAGCGGTACGTGCCCGGGGCCAGGATGATCGCCAGGCTGCCCGGGACCGTCCTGTCGTCGAAGGACCGGACCAGCGCGATCCCCGGCCGCCCGAGCGCGTCCTTCTGGCCGCGGACGGCGTCGACGCCGGGGATCGTCGCGAGCGTCTGGAACAGCGCGGCCCGCAGGTCGGGCGGGACGGTCATGCTCAGCAGCCGTCCGATGCGGTTGAAGACGATCTGGTCGCGCGAGCCCGTGGTGTCCGGGTTCTCGCCCCGGCCGTGGGCGGCGTCGGAGTACAGCCGCGCGCGGAGCGCGGACGGGTCGGCCGGCAGGGTGCGAACGTCGGCGTCCGGGCGCCGGTCGTCGTGCTCCGATCCGGTGGCCGGAATCCGGCCCGGCCGGTTGCCGGGATCGCATCGGCCGACGTACCGCTCCGCGTACTTGGCGAAGGCCGCCATCGAGCCGTCCCGACGGAGCCAGGTCTCCGTGCACTGCTCCTCGCCCGGCGCACCAGGGTGGACGACCAGTTCCCGCGTGTAGCTGTACACCCCCGGTCCGACCGGGGGCCCGCTGCGGGCGGTGGCGGCGGCGTCGCGCAGCACCTCCGCGGCGGCGGCCGTGGCGGCCCCGTGGCCGTCCGGCGCGACGACCTGCGCCACCGTGATCGCGGCCGCGGCGGCCACCGCGGCCGTCCCGGCGAGCAGCCCCATGACGGCCGGCTTCGGGAGGCGCGACCACCGGCGGGCGGGGCGCGCGGCGGCGGTGAGCCGGTCGCGTCCCGCGCGCAGCGCGTCGTCCGTGGGCGGCGCGACGCCGGACCCGGCCTCGCGCAGCAGCGCCATCTCATCCATCGACGTCCTCCTCGGTCGGGTCGGCGCCGCCGAGCGCCGCGCGGAGCCGGGCCCGGCCGCGCGACAGCCGGGACCGGACGGTGCCCACGGGGATCTCCAGCGCCGCGGCCACCTCCTCGTAGGTCAGGTCGGCCCAGGCCACCAGGAGCAGCGGCTCCCGGTAGGCCTCGGGCAGGCCGGCGAGCGCCCTGGCGAGCGGTCCCCGCAGCGCCTGCGCGGCCACCCGGGCCTCGCTGTCGACGGGTTCGGCGGCCGTCTCGCCGCCGAGCCGTTCCAGCAGCAGGTACCGGGCCGTCTCCGCCTTGCGGTGCCGGGCGACGAGCCGGGTCGCGATCCCGTACAGCCACGGCCGGGCGTCCGCGCGGGCCAGGTCGTAGCGGCGCCGCTTGCGGAAGGCGATCAGGAACGTCTCGGCCATCAGGTCGTCGGCCGCGTCGGGTCCGAGGCGGCGCGCGACGTACCGGTGGATCGCGGGCGCGTGCCGGTCGTACAGGCCGGTGAACGCCTCCGGTTCCGCGAGCGATCTGCGGATCAGCTCCGCGTCGCCCTGCGCCGTCGCGGCCGGGCGGCCCGGCCGCGCCCGGATACCGATCACCACGCGGCCGGTCGTGCGGACGGCTCTGCCATCGGGGGCCTCCCAGGGTCGCGGTGTGCCTACACCGGTTATCCCTCGGACGGCGTCTCCGGGTTCCCGGCAGGTCAGCCGAGGTCGGCGAGATCCTCGGGGGTGAGGCGGAGGTCGGCGGCGGCGATGTTCTCCTCCAGGTGGGCCGGGGAACCGGTGCCGGGGATGAGCAGGATGTTCGGGGAGCGGGCCAGCAGCCAGGCGAGGGCGACCTGCGGGACGGTCGCGCCGTGGCGGGCGGCGACGGCGTTGAGGTGGTCGGCCGTGAGCGGCTCGTAGCCGCCGACCGGGAAGAACGGGACGTAGGCGATGCCCGCCTCGGCGCACGCGTCCACGAGGGGGTCGTCGTCGCGCCGGGCGACGTTGTACTGGTTCTGGACGCACGCGATCGGCGCGATCCGGCGGGCCTCGGCGACCTGGGCCGGGGTGACGTTGGAGACGCCGAGGTGGCGGATCAGGCCCTCGTCGCGCAGCGCCAGCAGCGATTCGAGGGGCTCGGCCAGGGAGTCCTCGGAGGGGCCGAGGACTCCCATCCGCAGGTTCACGACGTCCAGGCGGTCCAGGCCGAGGGTGCGCAGGTTCGCCTCGACGGCGCGGCGCAGGCCGGAGGGGGTGAGGCCGGTGTGCTCCTCGGCGGGCAGGTGGATGTCGGAGCCCTCGACGAGCGCGCCGACCTTGGTGACGATCACCAGGTCGTCCGGGTAGGGGTGCAGCGCCTCGCGGATCAGCTCGTTGGCCGACACCCCGTCGTGGGAGTAGTAGTTCGAGGTGTCGATGTGGTTCACGCCGAGCTCCACGGCGCGGTTCAGCACGGCGAGGGCCGTGTAGCGGTCGGGGCGGGGGCCGCCCGGCCAGCCCGACAGCCGCATCGCGCCGTACCCGATCCGCGCGACGTCCAGGTCCCCGCCGAGCGCCCACCGTCCACCCATGATCGCCACCCTAGCCTCCGGGGGTCACGGCCAGCGGTAGGCGGCGCCCTGGGCGGGGACGTGGTGCGGGAGGTAGCACTTGGTCGTGACGTGCTCGTCCTTGCAGTCGAGGCAGAGGTAGGTGCGGTGGCCGCGCAGGCCGCGGGCGCGGCCGCCGCAGGGCGGGCAGACGCAGGGCGACCAGCCGACGATCACGCGGCCCGGGACGAGGCGGTGGCCGCGCGGGCACAGGAACGGGACATGCACGACTCGAACATACTATCGAGTCATTCCGGGAGTAAGGTCGGGCCCGTGAGCACGCCGGACCCCGACGTCGTGCGGCGTGCGCAACGCGGCGACCTGATGGCGCTGGACGAGGTGCTCGCGGCGCTCGCCCCGTACGTGCGGCGGCTCTGCGGGCCGATCGCGCTGCAGGACGCGCCGGACGCCGCGCAGGAGGCGCTGATCGCGGTGATGCGCAACCTGCGGACGCTCCGCGATCCGGACGCGCTCCTCGGCTGGGTGCGGGTCATCGCCGTCCGGGAGGCCGTCCGGGTGGCCCGGCAGTCGTCCCGGGCCGTCCCCGCCGAGCCGGCCGACCTGCCCGCGCCCGGCGATCCGTCGCTGGCCGCCGACGTGCGCGACGTGCTCGACCGGCTGTCCCCCGAGCACCGCGCCGTGCTGGTGCTGCGCGACCTGGAGGGGCTGGACGAGGAGACCGCGGCGCGGCTGCTGCGGGTCCCGGCCGGGACCGTCCGGTCGCGGCTGTTCCGGGCGCGGGCGCGGTTCCGGCTGAGCTGGCGCAACGAAGGGAGCCCGCCGTGACCTGGCCGCTCGGAGAGCTGGACGGCGTGCGCCGGCTCCGCGCGCTGGCCGCCGCGTACCCCGGTGCCCTGCTGGAGGAGGCGGTCCTGCCGGCCGCGTTCGAGGACGTGTGGACGGTGCTGGGCGATCCGGAGCGCGGCTTCCCCGGCCTGGTGCCCGACGTCCGGTCCCTGCGCGTCACCGAACGCGAGGGCGAGAGGATGCGCGCGATGGTGCACGGACGTTCCGGGCTGCGCGCGCGCTTCGACATGGTGCTGCGTCCCGGCTGGTGCCTGATGCAGAGCCGTTTCCTGGTGTTCGGCATGGCGGCCGTTCCCGAAGGGGACGCGACCCGCTTCGCGTACATGGCCGGGTTCCGCGTCCCGGGCGTGCGCGTCGCGGGCCCGGTGCTGCGCCGCGTGCTGGGCCCCGCCGTCCTGCGCCGGTTCGTCAGGCGGTTCACTCCGGCGGAGTGACGCGGATCACGGGAGTGGCGCGGGAGGTCCGCGCCCTCTTCCAGGCATGAGCATTCTCGAACTGGCGGCCCTCCTGGCCGCCGCGGTCCTCGGCCTCGACGCCGTCCTGCACGTGTACTGGATGACCGGCCGCACCTGGCCCGCCCGCGACGTCGCCGCCCTGTCCCAGGGCCTGCTGAACGCGGACGTCCCCTTCACTCCCCGGGTGCTGGCGCCGCTCGTCCTCGTCCTGGCGGCCGGCGCGATCGCCGTTCCGGCGCGGGCCGGGATGATCCTCACCGGCGTCCCCGGCTGGATCCCGGCGGCGGGGACCGTCGCCGTCGCCGCGGGCGTCGCCCTGCGCGCGGGCGCGGGCGTCGTCTGGGCCCTGGGCGTCGGCGCTCGCCGCGAATCCGCCTTCTACCGGCTCAACCTCGCCGTCTACACGCCGCTGTGCTTCGTGCTGACGGCCGCGACCGTGCGCGTGGCCCTCGGCTGACCTGCGGAGACGTCCCGGCCGTGGCGGTCCGCCGCCACGGCCTGCCGCCCGGTCAGGCGAGCCCGGCGTCGTGGGCGAGCAGGGCGATCTGGGTGCGGTTGTCGAGATCCAGCTTCGTCAGGATGCTCGACACGTGGGCCTTGACGGTCGCCACGCTCATGAACAGCGCGGCGCCGATCTCGGCGTTGGAGCGGCCCTCCGCGATCGCGACGACCACGTCGCCCTCGCGCGGGCTGAGCCGCCGGAGCGCGGTGCGGGCGCGCTCGTAGGCGCCCGCCTGGGTGGCGGCGCGGTCCATCAGCCGCCGGGTGATCCGCGGCGACAGGATCGGCTCGCCGGACGCCACGTGCCGGACCGCGTCGACGATCTGCGCGGGCGGCGTGTCCTTCAGCAGGAACCCGCTCGCGCCGGCGCGCAGCGCGTGCAGGATGTTCTCGTCGGTGTCGAACGTGGTCAGGACGATGACCTCGGGCGCGGGATCGCGGCGGCGCAGGCCGCGGGTCGCGGTGATGCCGTCGACCCGGGGCATCCGCAGGTCCATCAGGACGACGTCGGGCGCGTGCCGGTCGGCGGCCTCCGGCACCTCCGCGCCGTCCGCCGCCTCCCCGACGACCGAGATGCCGTGGACGCCGTCCAGCATCATCGACAGGCCCGCCCGGACGAGTGCGTCGTCGTCCACGATCAGCACGCGCAGGGGGCGGTCACCGCTGGTCCCGGAAGCCGTCACGCCGGCCATGGTAGCCAGGCGCGCAGCCGGAACTCCCCGGCGGCGACCTCGTGGTCCAGCCGGCCGCCGGCCAGCTGGACCCGCTCGGTCAGCCCGACCAGGCCCGTCCCGGTGCCGGGGGCGAGCGGGGCGGTGCCGTCCGGCGGCAGCGGGTTCCGGATGTCGATCACCAGCCGGGTGCCGGGACGGCCCTCGACCGCCACTCGGACGGGGCGGCCCGCGGCGTGCTTGCGGGCGTTCGTCAGCCCCTCCTGGACGACCCGGTACGCGGTGCGCCCGGCGGCGGCGGGCAGCGCGGCGGGCTCGACGACCTCGTCCCGCAGCTGCACGCTCCCGCCCGCGTCGCGGGACTCCGCCACCAGCGCCGGCAGGTCGGTGAGGACGGGCTGGGGCCGGTCGTCGTCGCCGGCGTTCTCGTCCCGCAGGATGTTGATCACCTCGCGCAGCTCGTCGAGGGCCTGGTGCACCCCGGCGCGGACCACCCCGGCGGCCTGCGCGAGCTTCTCCGGCGGCGCGTCCGGACGGTACTCCAGCGCGCCCGCGTAGGTCGCCAGCAGCGACAGCCGGTGCGCGAGGACGTCGTGCATCTCGCGGGCGATGCGGGTGCGCTCCAGCATCCGGGCCTCGGCGACGCGGCGGCCCTGTTCCGCCTCGGCGCGGCGGGCCCGCTCGCGCAGCGAGTCCAGCAGCGCGCGGCGCGCCTGCGTCAGCGCGCCCCACCCGGCGAGCGCGCCGTACGCGAGGACGACCAGCAGCAGCCACCAGGCGTAGGTGATGCCGCCCATCGGCCGCCAGAGCCCGCGCGCCGCGTGCGCGGCGATCCCCGCGGCGCCGACCGCGACCGCGACCGGGAACCGGCGCCGTTGCGCGACGTGCAACGCGCCGAAGGTCGCCGCGGGCGTCGCCGCCGGGGACAGCGCGGCCAGCACGGTCAGCGCGAGCGCCCCCGGCACCGGGCGCCACAGGACGGACGGCGACAGCGCGCAGGCCAGCACCCCGGCCGCGATGTCGAGGCCGAGCGGCACCGGGTCCCCGGCGGGCCGGCCCCAGAGCGTCACCGCGCCGAGCGCCCCGACGGCGGCGACGACCACGGCCGCGCCGACGGCGAGCCGGGGGCTGCGCCGCTCGGCTTCGCAGATGTCCTCGCTGTTCACGGGGTCAGGGTAAAGCGGGGCCCCGCGGCCCCGACACCTACCGAAGTAGGGGGTCCCCCGGACCGGGGGCGGATCCGCCGCAGCCGCCCGCCCGATGCGCCGCGCCCCGTCCGGCGGCGATCGTGGCGGCCATGAACGAGATGACCGGAACCCGTCCCGCCCGCGGCGTCACCGCCCGCCGCGCCCTCACCGTCGTCGCCGCGGCCGGCGCCGCGCTGCTCGTCTGGGCGGTCGCCGACCCGATCGGCGGTGCCGGCATGCACGCACGCGGCCAGCACGTCGGTCCCGCCGCGGTGACCGTGTTCACGCTGCTGGTCGGGCTGGCCGCCTGGGGGCTGCTGGCCGTCCTGGAACGCCGCGCGAAGCGCCCCGGCCGGACCTGGGGCATCACCGCCGGCATCGTCCTCGGCGTCTCGCTGACCGGCCCGCTGGACTCCGAAGGCCCCGGCACCTATGTCGCGCTGATGGCGATGCACCTGGTCGTCGGCGCCATCCTCATCGCGGGCCTGGGCCGCACCGCGCGCACCCGCTGCTAGGAGACGGGCTTCGTCGTGTAGCAGTAGTTCGACTTGCCCTTGAAGTAGTGCTGGGCGCGGGGGTCGTCGTACCGCCAGCGGCATCCCGCGTCGAGCTGCGCCTTCGACATCAGCTGGGCGGCCCGCTTGTGCGCCACGCAGTACGCGCCGGGCTGCGGGGTGTCCCGGTACTCCTCCCACTCCCAGCCGAGCTTCGCGCAGTACGCCGTGAAGTGGCCGGGCCCCAGTTCGACCCGCTTGTACGACGGTCGGGCCGACGGCCCGCTCGACGTCCTCGACGATGCCGGACGCGACGCCGTCGCGCTCCGGCTCGGGCTCGCGCCGGGGCTCCGGGTCGCGGCCGGGCTCCCGCCGCCGGGGGCGCCCGCGCGTCCCGCCTCCGCGGCCCGCCCCTCGCCCGCGGCGGTGCCCGACGTCCCCTGCGGAGACGCGTGCGGGCCCCCGCCGCCCGTGTCGCCGTCCGCCATCTGCACGAACCCGAACACCGCGGCGCCCGCGACGACCGCGGCGCCGGCCCCGGCCAGCACGCCCGCCCGCCGCCGTCCGCGCCGCCGCTCATGCGGAACGGTCGACGCGTCCGCCGCCGGAACGGCCCCGGGCACCGGGGCGGGCGCGGGCGGCGGCGCGGCAGGCGCAGGCGACACCGCGGCGGGCGCGGGCGGCTGGACCGGCGCGGGCGCAGGCGCGGGGACGCCGCCGGACGCCGTCTGCTGCGAGCGGCGGACGAGGCGGTCCAGCACGTTCTGCGCGGTCGGGCGCCGCGCCGGGTCCTTGGCGAGGCACTCGGCGAGCAGCCCCCGCAGCGGTTCCTCCACGCCGTCGAGCCGCGGCGGCTCGTGCGCGATCCGGTTCATCACGATCGGGATGGACTCGTTCCCGAACGGCGGGCGGCCCGTCGCGGCGAACACCATCGTCGACGCCCACGCGAACACGTCCACCGCGGGACCCAGCTCGCCCGGCTGGAGCTGCTCGGGCGCCATGTACGCGGGGGTCCCGACGGCGCGGCTCACCACGGTCTGCGCACCCGACAGCGCCCGCGAGATCCCGAAGTCGATGACGCGGGGGCCGTCCGCGCCGAGCAGCACGTTGTGCGGCTTGAAGTCGCGGTGCACCACCCCGGCGTCGTGCAGCGCGACCAGCGCCGTCGCCGTCGCGATCGCCAGCCGGTCCAGGGCGCTGCCCGACCGCGGGCCGCCCTCCCGGACGACCGCGCTCAGCGGCGGCCCGTCGACGTACTCGCTGACGATGAAGCGGCGGCTGCCGAACGCGCCGGAGTCCAGCACCTGGGCGGTGCAGAACCGCGCGACCTGCTTGGCGGCCTCCAGCTCGCGGGCGAACGTGTCCTGCGCGCCCGGATCGCCCGTCAGCTGCGCGTGGAACAGCTTGATCGCGACCCGGTCGCCGCCGCCGTCGGGGACGGCGGCGTAGACGACGCCCTGCCCGCCCTCCCCGATCCGCCCGGTGATCCGGTAGCCGCCGAGCCGCCGCGGGTCGGTGGGTTCGAGGGGAGGGAGGTCCGGCACACCCGCACTATAACGACGGCGGTGCCGGGTTTTCCGGAGGTCAGTGGTCGCGGTGCGTGAGCAGGTGCGCCACCGACCGCAGCTCCGCGGCCGCCGCCGGGGCGGGGTCCGCGGCGTCCAGCTCGGTGAGGGCGCTCGCGACCAGCGCGTCCGCCTCCGCCGCCGCCCACGCGCGGCCGCCCGCCGCCTCGATCAGCGCGGCGGCGCGGGCCGGCTCGTCGCCCGCGAGCGCCCCGCGCCGCAGGTACAGCGCCGCCAGCTCCTCCCCCGCCGGCGTCCCCGACGTCAGCGCCGCCACCACCGGCAGCGACTTCTTCCGGTTGCGCAGGTCGGAGTGGACGGGCTTGCCGGTGACCTCCGGGTCGCCCCAGATGCCGAGCAGGTCGTCGACCAGCTGGAACGCCAGCCCGAGCCGCTCGCCGAACGTCCGGTACCGGGACGCGCGCCCGGCGCCGCCCCCGTACAGGGCGCCGAGCGCGCACGCGCCGCCGAGCAGCGCGCCGGTCTTCCCGCCCGCCATCGCCAGGCACTCGGCCAGCGTGACGTCGGCGCGGTCCTCGAACGCGGTGTCGGCGCTCTGCCCCTCCACCAGTTCGAGGACCGCGCGGCTGAGCATCCGGACCGCGGCCGCCGGGTCCGGGGACGGCGCGTCCGCGAGCGCCTCGTAGGCGCCCGCGAGCAGCCCGTCCCCGGCGAGGATGGCGGCGCTGACCCCGAACACCGTCCACGCGGTGGGCCGGTGCCGGCGGGTGCGGTCGCCGTCCATGACGTCGTCGTGCAGCAGCGAGAAGTTGTGCGTCAGCTCGACCGCGACGGCGGCCGGGACGGCGGCGGCCGCCGTCCCGCCGGCCGCCTCGGCCGCCAGCAGCGTCAGCGCCGGGCGGACGGACTTGCCGCTCGCCCCCGCCGCGGGGCGGCCCGCCTCGTCCCGCCAGCCGAAGTGGAACTCGGCGATGCCGCGCATCGAGCCGGGCATCGCCTCGATCACGGACCGCAGCGCGGGCTCCACCAGGCCCCGGCTCCACGCCAGGACCTCGGCGGCGGATCGGGCGGAGGTCTCCACCGACATGTCCCGTCCTCCCGTCAGCGGCCGATCTCGACGTTCTCCAGCACGCCGAGCGCGTCGGGCACCAGCACGGCGGCCGAGTAGTAGGCGCTGACCAGGTACGACAGGATCGCCCTGTCGTCGATGCCGGTGAAGCGGACCGACAGGCCGGGCTGCACCTCGTCGGGGATGCCGGTGCGGTGCAGGCCGATGACGCCCTGGTCGTCCTCGCCCGTCCGCATCGCGATGATCGACGTGGTGCCGGTCGAGGTGATCGGGATCTTGTCGCACGGGTAGATCGGGACGCCGCGCCACGCCTGGACGCGCCGCCCGCCGTCGACCTCGGCGGTCCCCGGGTACACGCCGCGGCGGGTGCACTCGCGGCCGAACGCGGCGATCGCCTTCGGGTGAGCGAGGTAGAAGCGGGTCTTGCGGCGGCGGGCGAGCAGCTCGTCCATGTCGTCGGGGGTGGGCGGGCCGCCGCGGGTCTGGATGCGGTGCCGCAGGTCGGCGTTGTGCAGCAGGCCGAAGTCGCGGTTGTTGACCAGCTCGTGCTCCTGCCGCTCCCGGATCTCCTCGATGGTGAGGCGGAGCTGCTGCTCGATCTGGTTCATCGGCTTGTTGTAGATGTCGGCGACGCGGGTGTGGACGCGCAGCAGCGTCTGCGTCACGGCCATCTCGTACTCGCGGGGCGAGGTCTCGTAGTCGACGAACGTGCCGGGCAGCACGGGCTCGCCGTCGTGGCCGGACGACAGGTCGATGGCGGCCTCGCCGTGCCGGGTCTGCGGCGGCTTCGGGGTGTTGCGGTACTCCTCCAGGCGCGCGCGCAGCGTCTCCGACCGTTCGGTGAGCTCGACGATCGCGGTCGGGGACAGGGTCAGCACGATGGCCGGGGTGAGGGCCCGGAACGTGTGCGGCCATTCGCCCGCGTCGCCGAGGAGGGCCTCGTCGCCGAAGAAGTCGCCGCCGTCGCGGATCGCGATCTGCGTCTCGCCGCCGTACTCGCCGGTTCCGACCTCGGCGACCTTGCCGTGCGCGATCAGGTGGACGCGGTCGCGCGGGTCGCCGGCCGCCGCGATCGTGTCGCCGGGCTCGTACTCGGTCTGCGTGAACCTCCCGGCCACCGCGTCCAGGACCATCGCGTCGAGCCCGCTGAGCTGCGGCAGCTCCGCGAGCTCGCCGGGGATGACGCGGACGTGGGCGCCGTCGTTGACGAACGTCACCCGCCCGTCGCCGAGCTCGTAGGTGAGCCGCCGGTTCACCCGGTAGGTGCCGGCGTCCGCCCGCACCCACGGCAGCAGCGACAGCAGCCACCGGGGGGTGATGCCCTGCATCTGCGGCACGGACTTGGTGGTGGTCGCGAGATTGCGCGCTGCCCGCGTGCTCAGGGCCAGCTGCGGGTCGGTCATGTGCCGCTACCTCCGGGGGATCGCTGGTTGGGTCTCGCTGGGCCGCACCGGTGCGGGACGCGCCGGGCGGAACGGTGTGCGGGCCGCCGAGGTGCCGAGCCCGGACGGCCCGGACGGCACGCGGAGCCGCGCACCCCCGGCCGGCGGGGCGGCGGGCGGCGCGGTGCCGCGGACGGGCGGCGCGTACCGGCCGGTCGTCGTGGACCAGCGCAGGTCGCCGGCCGTCCAGCGGCGCATCGCCCGGACATGGCGGGCGAGGCCGTCGCGGGCGGCGGCGTCCAGGCCGGACTCGGCGGCGAGGATCGGCAGCTCGGCCGCGGCGGTCCGCTCGAACTGCCGGACGCGCGCCTCGACCAGGTCGGCGACGATGTCGGCGGCGCGCTGCGTCCCGCAGCCGAGGAACCGCTCGACGGCCACGACCGCGTTGTTGAGCCCGTCCTCCCCGACCTCCTTGGGGTAGGAGAGCAGGTCGTTGCGGAGCCCGGCGACGTCGGCGAACGTGTCGTGCAGCGCCTGCATCGGGGTGGACGCGAGGACGTCCGGCGGCAGCCCGCCGGCGTGGGCGTGCCGCAGCAGCGCGGCGGTGAACGCGGCGCCGCTCGTCCGGCGGCGCATCTCGATGTAGTCGACGGGGTCGGGGACGCGGTTGTGGACGAGCCCCGCCAGCTCCCACAGCCAGCTGTCGGTGAGCTGCCGCAGCGCCTCGTCGAGCCCGGCGCGCTCGTCGTCGGACATGGCGGCGGCGGTGCGGGCCCGCAGGTCCGCGAGCCCCCGCTCCACCGGATCAGGCGATGCGCCCGAACCCGACGGCAAGCACGAGCCGGACGGCGCGCCCGGACCGGACGGCACGCATGGGCCGGGCGGCGCGCACGGCTCCAGATCGGCCGCCGCGCTCGGGGCGGGCGGCGCGAGCAGGCGCGCCATGTACGCCTTGGCGCCGAGCAGGTCGCGGGGCCGCTTGAAGCGCTCGGCGAAGAGGTCGTCGAAGAAGAACCGCCACAGGTGCCAGTCGGCGATGAGCTCCAGCTCGGGGCCGGGCGCGTCGGGATGGGTGAGCGCCGCGAACATCGCGTAGTCGGCCGCGTCGAACGCCTCGGGCGTCCAGGTGCCGGGCACGCCGGCGTCCAGCATGCCCATGTCCCGCGCCCACTCCGCCGTGTGCGCGCGGAGCCCGGCGATCCGGGGGTTGACCAGCGGCTCGTACGGGAGGGAGAACTCGGGAATCCGGAACCCCGCGCCGCCGTCCGGTGCGCCGGGGGGCGGGCCCGGCGGGCCGGCCAGCGACCGGATCCGCACCGCCGACGTCCCGAGCCCGAGCAGCCGGGCGATCTCCGGCAGCCCAGGCGGCCCGGACGGCCCGCCCCGCCGCACCGCGCCCTCGTTCATGTAGCGGCTGGACCGCAGGTGCCACTCGTGCCCGCCGGACTGCCAGTCCTGCAGGCCCCGCGCGTAGCGCAGCACGTCGCGGCGCTCCGCCGGGCTCAGCCCGCGCTCCTCGAACAGGACCGGCAGCTCGGTGACGGCGGTGTGCTCGAACTGCTGCATCCGGGACGTGAGCAGGTCGTTGGTGATCTCGGCGGCGCGCTGCGGCCCGGTCCCGAAGAACCGCTCCATCACCAGGACGCCGTTGTTGACCTCGCCCTCGCTCTCGGTCTCCCGCTGGTAGGAGAAGATGTCGTTGCGCAGGTGGACGGCGTCGGAGAACGCGTCCTTCAGCACCCGGAGCGAGCGCGTCCCGGCGACCCGGGCGGGCACCTCCGCGCCCGCCGCGACCTCGACCAGGTCCGCCGACCAGGGCGCGCCGCCGACCTTGCGGCGCATCTGGACGTAGTCGATCGGGTTCGGGACGCGGGACTCGTCGATGTTCGCCAGCTCCCACGCCGACTCCTGCAGCAGGTTGCGGGTGCTCTCGGCGAACCGGGCCCGCCAGTCCTCCGACATGAGCGGGACGGTCCGCTCCCACAGGTCGGCGAGCCCCCGCTCGACCGGGTTCGCCGGCTCGGGGGGCGGCGGACCCCCCGCCTTCACCGGCATGAAGGCGGGGAGCCGCGCGAGGTACTCCTTGGCGCCCGCGAGGTCGCGGGGCCGCTTGTACCGTTCGAGGAAGTGGTCGTCGAAGTAGAACACCCACACGTACCAGTCGTTCACCAGGTCCAGGACGGGACCGGGCGCGTCCGGGTGCGTGTACGCGGTCAGGAGCGCGTAGTCGTGCGCGTCGTACTCGGCCTCGTCCCAGACCTCGGGCCCGGTCGCGTCGGGCCCGAGGATCCCCATCTCGTACGCCCAGCGGCGGGAGTGCTCGCGGGCCGCGTCGACCCGGGGGTTCAGCCGCGCGGGATGCGGCACGTAGAACTCGGGGAGTTCGAACGGCTGCACTACGCCGCACCGCCGTGCGCGACCTCGACGGACTCCAGCATGCCGAGCGCGTCCGGGACCAGGACGGCCGCCGAGTAGTAGCAGCTGACCAGGTAGTTGATGAGCGCCTTGTCGTCGATGCCCATGTACCGGACGGACAGGCCCGGCTGGTACTCGTCCGGCAGCCCGGTCTGGTGCAGGCCGATGACGCCCTGCGTCGCCTCGCCGGTGCGCATCAGCAGGACCGAGCTGGTCCCGGTCGTGCTGACCGGGATCTTGTTGCAGGGGAAGATCGGGACGCCGCGCCAGCCGGGCACCTTGTGGCCGCCGACGTCGACGCTGTCGGGGTAGACGCCGCGGGCGTTGCACTCGCGGCCGAACGCCGCGATCGCCTTCGGGTGGGCGAGGAAGAACGCGGGGTCCTTCCAGACGAGCGTGAGCAGTTCGTCCATGTCGTCGGGGGTGGGCGGCCCGGACCGGGTGTGGACCCGCTGCGTGAGGTCGGTGTTGTGCAGCAGGCCGAAGTCCCGGTTGTTGACCAGCTCGTGCTCCTGCCGCTCGCGCAGCGCCTCGATGGTCAGCCGGAGCTGCTGCTCGACCTGGTCCATCGGCTCGTTGTAGAGGTCGGCGACGCGGGTGTGGACGCGCAGGACCGTCTGCGCGACGCTCAGCTCGTACTCGCGCGGGGAGCCCTCGTAGTCGACGAACGTGCCGGGCAGCACCGGCTCGCCCTCGTGCCCGGACGCCAGGTCGATGGCGGCCTCGCCGTGCTCGTTGCTCGCCCGCTCGGGGCTCTCCCGGTAGGCGTCCAGGTGCTCGCGCAGCGACGCGGACTGGCCGAGCGTCTCCTGGAAGTCGGACTCGCTCATGCTGAGGACCGTCACCGCGGTGAGCGCCTTGACGGTGTGCTCCCAGGTCGCCGGCTCCGCCCCCTCGTCGGAGCCGACGAGCGCCCGCTCGCCGAAGAAGTCGCCGTCGGCGAGGGTCCCGTGCACGGCCTCCGCGCCGTACTCGCCGGTCCCGACCTTGCTGAGCTTGCCGTGCACGACCAGGACGACCCGGTCGATCGGGCGGCCCTGCTCGACGATGACGTCGCCCGGCTCGTACTCCTGCTGGGTGAACCGGCCGGCCAGCGCGTCCAGGGCCAGGTCGTCCTCGTAGCCGCGCAGCGGGGGCAGCTCCCCCAGCTCGCGGGGGATGACCCGGACGTCCGCGCCGGTCGTCACGAACGTCACCCGCCCGTCGCCGACCGTGTAGGTGAGCCGCCGGTTGACGCGGTAGGCGCCACCCGACGCCTCCACCCACGGCAGCAGCTTCAGCAGCCACCGGGAGGTGATCCCCTGCATCTGGGGGACGGACTTGGTCGTGGTCGCCAGGTTCCGTGCCGCAGAGGTACTGAGGCTCAACTGCTCTTCCGTCACGTCCGCACCGCCGATTCGTCGAGGGTCTGCCATGGGTGAACCAACGGAGACGCTACCGACGGTAATTGAACGGGCGCAACGAGCTATATGTTCCCCTTCGCGCCACAGAAGTGACACCGTCCGGCGATAGCCGGGCGCGCATCACATCGTCGGGCGGCGGGGGTCAGGACCGCGCCCCGGAGCCCACCGGTTCCGGGGCGTTCGCCATCCCGACCCGCTCGATCGGCACGTTCGCCGTCTCCTTGATCATCAGGATCGGGACCAGCGCCACCGCCGCCGCGAGCATGATGTAGTACGCCGGGATGTAATTGCTGCCGGTCACGTCGATCAGCGAGCCGACGAGCACCGCGGCGGTGCCGCCGAACAGCGACGTCGAGATGTTGTAGCCGATCGCGAACGCCCCGTACCGCACCTTCGTCGGGAACATCGCCGGGAACGTCGCGCCGATCACCGCGAGCATCAGCACCAGCAGCCCGCCGATGATCGCGTACCCCAGCACGATGCCGAACCAGTTGTTGGTCTGCATCAGCGCGAACGCCGGCCAGCTCAGCAGGAGGAACCCGACCGCCGCCATCAGCAGCACCGGCTTGCGGCCGATCCGGTCCGACAGGTGGCCGGTCGGCAGGATCACCGCCATCATCGCGGCCTCCACCCCGATCGTGACCAGCTGCGACTTCACGCTGCCCATGTGCAGGAAGTCGACCAGGTACGACGGCATGAAGGTGAGCAGCGTGTAGTCCGCGACGTTCAGCAGGAAGACGATCCCGATCAGCATCAGGATGACCTTCCAGTAGTGCGCGAAGGTCTCCTTCAGCGGCGAGCGCGCCTTCTTGCCGGACTCCTCCATCCGCTGGAAGGTCGGGGTGTCCTCGATCCGGGTGCGCACGTAGAGCCCGACGACCCCGAGCGGCAGCGCGAGCAGGAACGGGATCCGCCAGCCCCAGGCGTGCATCGCCGCGTCCCCGACCGCCACGTTCACCAGCAGGACGAGCCCGGCGCCCAGGATGTAGCCGGTCAGCGTGCCGAACTCCAGGAAGCTGCCGAAGTAGCCGCGGCGGTTCGTCGGCGCGTACTCGGCGATCATCGTGGCGGCGCCGCCGTACTCGCCGCCGGTGGAGAACCCCTGCGTGAGGCGCACCGCCAGCAGCAGCAGCGGCGCCGCGATCCCGATGGCGCCGTACCCGGGCAGGATGCCGATCACGAAGGTGGAGCCCGACATCAGGATGATCGTGGTGGCGAGCACCCGCTTGCGGCCGAGCTTGTCGCCCATCGGGCCGAAGAACAGCCCGCCGAACGGGCGGGCCAGGAACGCCGCGGCGATCAGCGCGAACGAGCGCAGCGTCGCGCTGCCGGAGATGTGCTCGGGGAAGAACTTGGTGCCGATGATCGAGGTCATCACCCCGGCGCTGAAGACGCCGAAGTCGAACCACTCGATGCAGTTGCCCATCGCGGACGCTATGACGGCCTTGTGCACCGCGCCGAGGTCCACGTCCTCGGTCGCGACGTGGTCGCCACCGTCGGCCGTCCCCGTTCCCCGCGTGGCCGCGGGATCCGGACCGGACTCTGCGTTCATCCGCACCTCCCGGCAGTCCCCTGCCCGAAGATCGGCGGAGTTAACGCACGGTCTTGGCGGTCCGATGACTCGGCGGGAGGCGCGCGCTCACGCCCTCCGGACGTTCTTGGCGGTGTCCTCTTCGTCCTCTTCGTCCCCTGCGGGTTCGTCCCCGGCGGGCTCCTCCGCGCCAGCTTCGGCCGGAGCAACGTCGGATGGGGGAACGTCGACCGGGGGGACTTCGGCCGTGGCCTCGGCACCGCTCACGACGCCGTCGCCGAGGGTGTCGCCCGGGTCGCCGCCGAGCAGCTCGTCGGTCAGCTCCGGGAGCGCCGCGGTGCGGGTCGGGTCGTCCTCCACGAGGTCCTCGTCGTCCTCCGGGATGGCCACCAGCGCCTGCGTCTCCTGCGCGCCCCGGGTGATCACGCCGCTGGCGAGGATCGTGTTGCGGTGCCGCAGCGCGCCGTTCTCGCGGAGCAGGTCGTCGACCTCCGCGCGGGCCCGCGCGATCCGCCGGCTCAGCCGCACGTGCACGAGGAACCCGCCGACGGCGAGCCCGATGACGAAGCCGGCGACGGGAAGCCCGACCAGCGGCGGCGCGAGCGTGGCGACCAGGGCCACGACGATCAGCGCGACGACCACCGCAAGTGCGCCAAAGTGCTGCTCCATCCAGTCCAGGACGGCGTTGACGCGCTTGGGAATCCTCACTCGGCTTCTCCTCCACTCGGCTCGGGACGGGTCGCCGCACCCGGGGACAGGGGCATCTGAGGGCAACGATCGGCCGGTGCCGCCGTGTTCCGGCGGTCCGTGTCCCAGCGGTCCGCGCCACCGGCCCGCGGGAGCTTGCCCCGGAGGTGCGGCGGCGGGGCCTCCGGCGGCTCGGGCCTCCGGCCGGTGCGGGGCCCGCCCGGAGTGCCGGGTCCATCGCGCGAGCGCGGCGTCCGACCGGGAGACGGTGCCGGAGGCGGGCCTCCCGGGGAGGCCCGTGGAGCGAGCGCGCACTCGCCCGAGCACGGTCAGGGGCCGAGCCGCCGGGCGAGGTCCCCGGGCCGTGATCGCAACGCACAAAGCCTAACAGCATGTGACGACGGAGCCGTAACGGAGCCCGTTCGTCACGCCGCGTGATCGATTTCGGACGGCGGCGCGCATGCCGGTGCGACCTGCGCCGCAGCGGCGCCGTCCGGGATGCGAGCACGGCCCCGCGCCGAATATCGTCAATGAATATGAGCGAACACTTTGACGTCGTGGTCCTGGGCGCGGGCCCGGGTGGATATGTCGCCGCGATCCGGTCGGCACAGCTCGGGCTGAAGACCGCGATCATCGAGGAGAAGTACTGGGGCGGCGTGTGCCTCAACGTCGGCTGCATCCCCTCGAAGGCGCTGCTGCGCAACGCCGAGCTGGCGCACATCTTCACCCAGGAGCAGAAGACCTACGGGATCAACGTCGAGGGCACCGTCGCCTTCGACTACGGCGTCGCCTTCCAGCGCAGCCGCCAGGTATCGGACAAGCTCGTCAAGGGCGTCCAGTTCCTGATGAAGAAGAACAAGATCACCTCCTATGACGGGCGCGGGACGTTCACCGACCCGAACACCCTCGAGGTCGCCAAGGCCGACGGCTCGACCGAGACCGTGACCTTCGGCGACTGCATCATCGCGGCGGGCGCGCACACCAAGCTGCTGCCCGGCACGTCGCTGTCGGAGCGGGTCGTCACCTACGAGGAGCAGATCCTCAGCTCCGAGCTGCCGGGGAGCATCGTCATCGCCGGCGCGGGCGCCATCGGCGTCGAGTTCGCCTACGTCCTGCACAACTACGGCGTCAAGGTCACGATCGTCGAGTTCCTCGACCGGATGGTCCCGAACGAGGACGCGGACGTCTCCAAGGAGCTGGCCAAGCGGTACCGCAAGCTCGGCATCGACGTGCTGACCTCCACCCGGGTCGACGGCATCGACGACTCCGGTGAGAAGGTCAAGGTCACCGTCACCGGCAAGGACGGCGCCCAGCAGGTCATCGAGACCGACAAGGTGCTGCAGGCGATCGGCTTCCAGCCGAACGTGGACGGCTACGGCCTCGACAAGACCGGCGTGCAGCTCACCGAGCGCGGCGCGATCGACGTGGACGGCCGCTGCCGCACGTCCGTCCCGCACATCTACGCGATCGGCGACGTCACCGCCAAGCTGATGCTCGCGCACGCCGCCGAGTCCATGGGCATCGTCGCCGCCGAGACCATCGCGGGCGCCGAGACGATGGAGCTCGACTACGTGATGATCCCGCGCGCCACCTACTGCCAGCCGCAGGTCGCCTCGTTCGGCTGGACGGAGGCGCAGGCGCGGGAGCAGGGCTTCGACGTCAAGGTCGCGAAGTTCCCCTACAGCGCCAACGGCAAGGCGCTCGGCATGGGCGAGGGCGACGGCTTCGCGAAGGTGATCAGCGACGCCAAGTACGGCGAGATCCTCGGCGCGCACCTGATCGGCCCCGAGGTGACCGAGCTGCTGCCCGAGCTGACCCTCGCGCAGCAGTGGGACCTGACCGTCCACGAGGTCGCCCGCAACGTGCACGCCCACCCGACCCTGGGCGAGGCCATCAAGGAGGCCGTGCACGGCCTCGCCGGCCACATGATCAACCTCTGATCCGCTCCGGCGTGCCCGCCCCGCCGCGGACGGGCACGCCGCGCCGCGTCCCTCCCCGCCCCGTCCCTCCACACCGCGTCCCGCCGCCCGGTCACCGCAGCACGGACCGGGCGAGCCGGACGCTCCCCTCCCTGACGCGCTCCTCGCCCAGTTCCGGCAGGAGCGCCGCCACGTGCTCGGCGGACAGCGCCGCGAGCAGGGCGTGCGCGGCGTACTCGGGGTCCGGCGCGCCGTGCGCGAGGATCGCGACGTGGCGGTGCCAGAACCGGTACGCGCCGATCCGGTACCGCGCGCCCGGTGACGCGGTCTCCGACATCCGCACGAGAGCCAGGTGCTCCAGCAGGTAGTCGAGGTACGCCCCGGTGAACGCGACCAGGCGCTCCTCCTCCCCCGCCCCCGGCCCGAGCGGCGGCGGTCCGTGCAGGATCGCCTCCTGGAGCACGCGCTCCCGCGCGTCCAGCAGCGCGGCGGCCAGCCCCGCCTTGTCGCCGAAGCGCCGGAACAGCGTCCCCTTGCCGACGCCGGCCTCAGCCGCCACCTGGTCCATCGACACCGCCTCGACGCCCCGCTCGGCGAACAGCCGGCCGGCCGCCTCCAGCACGGCCGCGCGGTTGCGCGCGGCGTCCGCGCGCTCCTTGGGCGGCGGGGTGCGCAGCAGTTCCAGGGGCGTTGCAGAAGCGGACTGCGGTCCGGTATCGTCTCGAGGCATAACCGGACTATAGTCCGTCTCATCGGGAGGCACTGCCATGACCGCACCCATCGGCCGGGACGAGCTCAAGGCCTCGATCGACGCCGGCACCGTCACCGTGGTCGACGCGCTGGGCGGCGAGTACCACGCCAAGCAGCACCTGCCCGGCGCCGTGCCGCTCGTCGCCGCGGACGTGGACGCGCAGGCGCCCGCCCTGCTGCCCGACCGCGCCGCCGCGATCGTCACCTACTGCTCCAACCCGGCCTGCCCCAACAGCGGGCAGGTCGCCGACCGGCTCACCGCGCTCGGCTACACCAACGTCCGCAAGTACCGCGAAGGAATCGAGGACTGGGTGGCCGCCGGGCTCCCCACCGAATCCGCCTGACCCTGCGGCGGGGCGGGCGCGCACACCGCGCGCCCTCTCCGCACGACGGCACCCGCGACCGTCACGAGCCCTTCACTTAGAGTGATTTCCATGGAGGGAACCGAAGAGGACCGGCTGACCGAGACCGCGACGCGGATCTTCGCGGAACTCGGGTACGACGGGACGTCGCTGCAGATGATCGCCGACGCGGCGGGCATCGACCTCGACACCGTCCGCCGCGTCGCCGCGACCAAGGCCGACCTGTACCGCATCGTGATGCGCCACGCCGACGAGGCCGAGGAGACGGCGCTGCGGGAGGCGCTGGCCGGCTTCACCCCCGACCGGCGCGGCATCATGCTCCTCGCGGACGCCTACCTGGACTTCTACGCCTCCCATCCGCAGGTCCTGGCGCTCTGGCAGCACCGGTGGATGGGGGACGCCGCCGACCTGCCCGACCTCGAAGAGGTCTACACCAAGCCCCTGTCCCGCGACATCGCCGACACGGTGCGCGGCCTCGTCCCGCCCGACGTCGATCCGGACTACCTCATCTGGAGCGTGGTCTGGTGCGTCTACGGCTTCCTCACCGGCGGCGTCGTCCACAGCGGCCCGGACGAGCCGCCCCGCCGCCACACCCCGAGCACCGCCCCCTGCCCCCACGACGACGTGGCGGGGTTCCGGGCCTTCCTGCACACGATGCTCGACCACATGTTCACCCCGCTCCCCCGGCCACCCGCCTGACACTTCCGCCTCCTGCCGGGGCACCGCAACGATTCGCCGTGCGCAGGGCGCAACACGCAACGAATCCGCAGGTCAGCGCAAGGACGACGCATTGGAATGCGGCGCGTTCGTTTCTAGGCTTTCGCTTAGTCGAGTCGTTTTGGCAGCCCCAGGAGACAGCATGACCGTGATGCCGGCGACGGAGCCGACCACCCCGCGGCGGACCGCGCTGCGGCGGCACTACCTGATGTGCCGCCCCGAGCACTTCGCCGTGACCTACGCCATCAACCCGTGGATGGACCCGGCCGCCGGCGCGGACGCGGGGCGGGCCGTCGCGCAGTGGGAGGCGCTGCGCGCCGCCTACCTGTCGCTCGGCCACGAGGTCAGCCTCATCGACCCGATCGAGGGCCTCCCGGACATGGTCTTCGCCGCGAACGGCGCCCTCGTCGTCGGCGGGCGGGCCTACGGCGCGCGGTTCACCTTCCCCGAGCGGGCCGCCGAAGGCCCCGCCTACGCCGACTGGCTCCGCAAGAACGGCTTCCCGGACGTCCTCCTGCCGGAGCACACCAACGAGGGCGAGGGCGACTTCCTCACGCTGGACCACGTCATCCTGGCCGGGACGGGCTTCCGCACCGACATCGCCGCCCACCAGGAGGCGCAGGAGTTCCTCGGCCGCCCGGTGGTGACGCTGCGGCTGATCGACCCGCGCTTCTACCACCTGGACACCGCGCTGTTCCCGCTCGGCGGCGCGAACGTCGCCTACTTCCCGGGCGCCTTCTCGCCCGGCAGCCGCGCGGTGCTCGAACGGCTCTTCCCGGAGGCCGTGATCGCGGACGAGGCGGACGCGGCCGTCCTCGGCCTCAACGCGGTCTGCGACGGCCGCAACGTCGTCATCAACGCCGAGGCCGCCGGCCTGATCGGCACGCTGCGCGAGCACGGGTACGAGCCCGTCCCGGTGGATCTGTCGGAGCTCCGCAAGGCCGGCGGCGGCCCCAAGTGCTGCACGCTGGAGCTGCGGCCCTGACCCGTCCGCCCGGCGGCGTCCGCCGCCGGGCCTCGCCCCGCCCCGGTCCGTGCGAGCCGGCGGCCGGTCAGGAGGCGTCCCCCTCCACCTGGCTGAAGTCGACGTCCCAGAGGACGACGTCGGCCCCGGCGAGTTCGGCGAGCTCCTCGATGCCCTCGGGGGCGCGGACCTGGACGGCCACCCAGGGCTGGTCCTCGCCGCAGCCGGCGACGAGGAGTTCGAGGGAGGAGTACATGGGCAGGACGCTGCGGCCGTCCTCGAACCGGCTCAGGACGAACTCGGCGATGCCGTCGCCCTGGTGGAAGCGGCGGGAGGGGACGTAGACGACCTGTGTCCAGGCGGCCGCGCCGCCGTCCTGCCCGTCCGCCACCCGGTGCCCCTCGTGCAGTTGTCGGTCGAAAACAGATCAACTCTACACATCGATGTCCACCGAGCGTCAAGATGGATCTGACCGAGCCGGTGACATATTACGGCCGGCCGGAGAATGGCTTTTCCTGCGCCTTTACCGGTCCTCGGAGAGGGCGAGGTGGCGGCGGGTGAGGTGGCGTGTCCGCAGCACGCCCGCGACGCCGATCGTCCAGATGAGGACCTGGACGGTCCAGGCGGCGCGGAAGGCGGACGGGGTGAAGTCCTTGCCGGGCGACAGGGCGTCCAGCACGAACCCGATCAGCAGGATGGTGACGAGGGCGGCGGCGAAGCCGCCGACGTTGACGATCCCGGTGGCGGTGCCCTGCCGGGCGGGCGGGTTGAAGGTGCGCGCGTAGTCGAAGCCGATCATGGCGCCGGGCCCGCCGAGCGCGACGCAGACCACCAGCACGACCAGCAGCCAGGCCGGCGCGGGCGGCGGCCAGGCGAGGACGGCGGCCCAGGCGGCGGCGTTGACCCCGACGATGCCGAGGACGAGCCGGGAGCGGCGCAGCGGGTACCGGGCGACGAGCCGCCCGACGAACGGCCCGGAGACGACGTTGGCCAGCACGAACAGGGTGAGCAGCGTCGACGCGGCGGAGGGGCGCATCCCCTGGCCGGACACCAGGTACGGGTAGCCCCACATGAGCGCGAAGGTGTTGGACGAGAACTGGGTGACGAAGTGCGTCCAGAGGCCGAGGCGGGTGCCGGGGTGCCGGAAGGCGGCGCGCAGGTCGCGGCCGACCTGGCGCAGCGGCGGGGGCGCGGTGCGGACGGCGCCGGGCGCCGAGTCGCGCAGGACGGCGACGGACAGCACGCCGACGAGCACGCCGAGGGCGGCGGCGGAGCCGAACGCGGCCGTCCAGCCGGGGCCGTGCAGCAGCGCGACGAGCGGGACGGCGCTGAGCACCTGGCCGAGCTGGCCGAGCAGGCCGGTGAGCTGGGTGACGACGGGCGCCTGCCGGCCGGGGAACCAGGTCGCGACGATGGACAGCACGCTGATGAAGGTCATCGCGTCGCCGGCGCCGACCATGACGCGGGCGGCGACGGCGGTGCCGACGGAGGTGGAGACGGCCATCAGCGCCTGCCCGGCGGCCATCAGCAGCGCGCCGCCGGCGATCATCCAGCGGGGGCCGACGCGGTCCAGCAGCAGCCCGACGGGGATCTGGAGGCCCGCGTAGACCAGGAGCTGGAGGACGGTGAAGGAGGCCAGCATCCCGGCGGACGCGCCGAAGCGGTGGACCGCGTCGATGCCGGCGACGCCGAAGGACGTCCGGTGCAGGACCGCCACCACGTAGGCGAGGACGCCCACGCCCCACAGCGCCCAGGCGAGGGGCGCCGCGCTCCGCTTCTCCAGGGGTTCCAGGGGGTTTTCTACGCTTTGGGCGGTCTGCACGTATCGCTACTTTAGGTCACGTTCTCCGGTGATCCGGACCCGGATCGGGTCGCGCGGGCGCGGCCCCCATGGCCTACGGTCGGCGTGGTGAACGCTGACGAGGAACGGTGGCGGGCCGAGCGCGCGCTGCTGAACGCCGGCCGCGACCGCCTCGGGCGGCTCGCGAGCGACCTCTACCCCGGCGTCCCGCGCGTCGCGGGGACACGGCTGATGTGCCGCGAGGAATGGATCCCGGACGCCCCCGTCCCCCTGGAGAACGTCCGGCTGGAATGGGACCCGGCACCCGAACCGCCCGCCGTCGCCGACCCGTCCGACGGGCTCCCGGACAGGTACCGCACCTACGCGGGCGCCCTGGCCGCGCTCGCCCCGCCGAGGATCTTCGACGACCGGCCGAGCTACCGCCTGCTCGCCGCCGCCCCGCCCATGCTGCGGTTCGGCCCCGGCCGGTACTTCGACGGCGTGAACGTCGGCGAGGCCGCCGCGCACGAGCTGGCCGCCGGCCGAGACGGCCTGCGCCGCCGCGTCGGCGACCCCTGCGACCTGCGCCGCCGGACGGCGCTGTGCGCGATCACGACGCTGACCGTCACGGTGTCCGGCGCGTACGTGCTGCACTGGCGGGACCCGGCGAAGGTCGCGCACGCGGGCGGCCTCCACCAGGTGATGCCGGTCGGTGTCTTCCAGCCGCTGGCGGACGAGCGCGACGACCTCGACCTGTGGCGCTGCATGGTCCGCGAATACGCTGAGGAACTGCTCGGAATGGACGAGGACTACGGCGACCATTTCGTCCAGGAGGAATGGCCGTTCCACCGGGCGATGACGCGAGCGCGGAAGGAGCGCCGCGTCCGCGCCCATTTCCTCGGGCTCGGCGTCGATCCGCTGACGTTCGCGCTCGACATCCTGACCGCCGTCGTGATGGACGACGCGGCGTTCGCGGACCTGTTCGGCGGGCTCGTCGAGGTCAACGACGAGGGCCGCGTGTCCATGGCGGACCTCGGCGGGCCGGTCCCGGAGCCGATGCAGCCGGCCGGAGCCGCCGCGCTCGCGCTGGCCCGGCGGCACCGCGCCGCCCTCGGCATCGGCGGCTGAGCGCCGTCAGCCCTCCCCGAGGGCCTGCCGGCTGAGCGCCCGCAGCTCGTCCAGCGCGTCGTCGAGGTGGTCGATGAGCTCCGACGGGTCGGGCACCAGGTCGCGGCAGGCGACGATGCCGACGTCCACCTTGCCGTCGTAGGAGAAGACCGTGATGTTCATGCCGCCGCTGACGTCGGTGACCACGGAGATCGGGTAGTAGCCGAGCACCCGCGCGCCGCACAGGTACAGCGGGAACTGCGGCCCCGGCACGTTCGACACCACGAGGTTCACCGGCCGCAGCGACACCGCCGAGGCCGCCTGCAGCGCGAACCGGGTGACGGCGCCCGCGACCGGCGCGGGCAGCAGCCCGCTCATCTCCCGCACCCAGCCGCCCGACGACGCGGTGAACCGCCGCTTGACCAGGTCCATGTCGCGCCGGACGGCGGCGTACCGCTCGGCCGGGTCGGGGATGTGGGTGGCCAGCGGCGTGCTCATGATCGACACCTGGTTGCCGCCGGGACCGGCGCCGCCCGCCAGCCGCAGCGACACCGGCACGCCCGCGACCAGCGGGCCGTCCGGCAGGTCGCCGCGCTTGTCCAGCCACTGCCGCAGCGCGGTCGCGCACAGCGCCATGACCACGTCGTTGACGCTGCCGCCGAGCCCCCGCCGGATCTCCTTGACGTCCGCGAGCGGCAGCTCGCCGCAGGCGACGGCGCGGCGCCGCCCCACCGGCCGGTTGAACGGGGTGGGCGGCGCGGCGGCCCGCGGCACCGGCGGCGCCTCCGGCCGCCCCAGCGCGCCCTGCACCAGCGACGACACGAAACCGATGCCGGGGATCGACGCGAGGCCGGGGATCTCGTCCAGGTACGGGGCGGTGCGCGCGACCGACAGCACCGACCGGACGGGGTGCGCCGCCGCCCGCAGCAGGCCCGTCCCGACCATGGCCGCCGGGCTCGGCGCGCGCGTGGGAGCGGCGTCGTCCGGCGGCAGCTCGCGGGGCTCGGGCGACAGGTCGAGCAGCGCGGCGAGCGTCTCGGCCGCCAGCACGCCGTCGATCGCGGCGTGGTGCACCTTCAGGTACACGGCGACGCGGCCGCCCCGCAGCCCCTGGATCAGCGCGATCTCCCACAGCGGGCGGGACCGGTCGAGCGGCTGCTCGTGCAGCATCGCGACCGCGTCGGCGAGCTGCCGGTCGTCACCGGGCGCGGGCAGCCCGATCTCGACGATGTGCTTCTCCGGCGCGAAGTCCGGGTCGTCCTCCCAGTACGGGAAGTCCAGGCCGAGCGGCACCCGGACGAGGCGCCGCCGCAGCGGCGGCGCCAGGTGGGCGCGGTCGCGCACCAGGCCGGCCACCTGCTCGACGGTGAGCCGCCCGCCCGGGCACGACGCGGGATCGAGCACCCCGAGCCCCGCGATGTGGGCGTGCACGTTGCCCATCTCGGCGTTCAGGAATGTGGCGTCCACGCTGGTCAGCTGGTTCATCCGATCGTCCCGTCCGCTCGTCCGGCACTTGCCTGCCCTCCCAGGTTTCGGCGGCGGACGCGGAACGTCAACGCTCCACGGCGGGAAGTAACGCCGACTTAACGGGACGTTTCACCCGGTTCATCTGCCGATTAGGGCAACAGGAAACCTTTTCCCGATCGGCCGCCCTGTTCTGGTCAGGGAACGTCACAGGCCTGATCAAGAAACGGTTCGCCCTCCGCCCCGTTGATCATCGCACTAGGCTGATGCGCCATGACGGCACGCCCCCTCACCGAGATCGTCGAAGCCGGCTGGGCGCAGGCCCTCGCCCCCGTCGCCGGGACGATCGCCGCCGCCGGCGACTGGCTGCGCGCCGAGGTCGCCGCCGGACGCCGCTACCTGCCCGCCGGGAACCTCATCCTGCGCGCCTTCACCCAGCCGTTCGACGACGTCCGGGTGCTGATCGTCGGCCAGGACCCGTACCCGACGCCCGGCCACCCGGTCGGCCTCAGCTTCTCCGTCGCCCCCGACGTCCGGCCGCTGCCCGCCAGCCTCGTCAACATCTTCCGCGAGTACTGCGACGACCTCGGCCACCCCGAGCCGTCCAACGGCGACCTCACGCCCTGGGCCGAGCGCGGCGTCCTGCTGCTGAACAGGTCCCTCACCGTCATGCCGCGCAAGCCCGGCTCGCACCGCGACAAGGGCTGGGAGCAGGTCACCGAGCAGGCCATCCGCGCCCTCGCCGCCCGCGACCGCCCGCTCGTCGCGATCCTGTGGGGCCGCGACGCCCGCAACCTCAAGCCGATGCTCGGCAACGTCCCCTGCATCGAGTCGCCGCACCCGAGCCCCTACTCCGCCAACAGCGGCTTCTTCGGCTCCCGCCCCTTCACCCGCGCCAACCAGCTCCTGGAACAACAAGGCGCCCAACCCATCGACTGGAAACTCCCGTAAAAGCCGGCCCGGAAGACCCGGCTGAACACCCATACGAAAGACCAGACCCCAGCCACCACCACGGGCAGGCACGCGGAGCGAGTGCAGCGAGCGCAGCGGGCCTGCCCGTGGTGGTGGACGCGTTTCCCGCGGAGCGCCAGCGGAGCGGGAAACGCGTCCCCCGTCGCAACAGGGGTTCCAGGGGGTCGCCCCCCTGGGTCAACGCGGCAGTCTTCGGAGGAGGGTGGCGAACTCGCCGGTGCCCTCGTGGGGGGCGTCGGGGGGCAGGGGGGTCAGGCGGCGCTCGCCGTGGCTCCAGTAGACGCCGGGGGCGCAGGGGTCGTCGGCGGCCGCGTGCATCTCGCGGACGACGTCGGCGAAGACGGGGAGCACCTCGCGGACGGCCGTGGACGTGATCGGGTACAGCAGCAGCGTGCTGTGGCACGGGACGCCGACCAGCGCGCCGTGCTCGTTCGGCACCGGGAGGAACTGGTCGACCTCGCTGAGCAGCGCCGACACGTACCGGCTGCCCGGTTTCGCGACCACCCGGACGTTGCGTCCGGGCAGCAGGGGCTGGTCGTGCACCGACACGTCCGACAGCTCGCGGTCATGGGTGTTCGTCATCACGTAGCCGAGCTTGTGCAGGCCCAGCAGGCCGGCCCGCGCCTTCGTCAGCGGCCCGCCGTAGCGCGGATGCTCGATCATCACCATCGCGTCGAAGTGGTCGCCGGCCGGGACGACGACGAGGCCCTCCCGGTCGCGCGGTGCGAGCTTCGGCACGATCCGCAGCCGCAGCAGCTCGCGGACGTCGCCGAACAGCTCCATCTCGCCCACGGCGAGGAACGCGCGGTCGCCGACCTCGCGGACCCACTCGTCCACCACCTGCGGCCACGCCGAGCGCGGCTCGCGGGCGCAGCGCTCCAGGACCGTCCAGCTGGAGGCGCGCGCCTCGGACCGGCCGAGCGGCAGCACCACCTCGGACGTTCCGGAGTCGAACCAGGCGCTGGGCGCCAGCGCCGGGAGCACGTCGCGGATGAGCGCGTGCACGTCCGCCGCCGCGTCCAACGGTTCCATGCTCATCCCCCTTCACCATCGGCGGATCACGTCACACCCCCCACCTTCTCAGAGTTCCGGCCGCTTGTGGGATCCATCGCGATCCCGGCGCCGCACTCGCTGATCATGGCGTGCCTCAAGTACGGTGCTGACATGTCCGAACGCGTGTACCCGCCAGTGATCAAGACGGCTCTTGGCGTGTTCAAGGCCCTGAACATCAAGTTCCGTCTGGAGGGGACCGAACACATTCCCGCCGAGGGCGGTGCCGTGCTCGTCAGCAACCACGTCAGCTACCTCGACTTCATCTTCGCGGGGCTGGCCGCGCACCCGGCGGGCCGGCTGGTGCGGTTCATGGCGAAGAAGGAGATCTTCGACAACCGGGTCGGCGGGCCGCTGATGCGCGGGATGAAGCACATCCCGGTCGACCGGGAGGCGGGCGCCTCCTCGTACGCGGCGGCGCTGAAGGCGCTGCGCGGCGGGGAGATCGTCGGGGTGTTCGCGGAGGCGACGATCAGCCGGTCGTTCACCGTGAAGGAGATCAAGAGCGGCGCGGTGCGGATGGCGGTGGCGTCCAAGACCCCGCTGATCCCGGTCGCGATCTGGGGCCCGCAGCGGCTGTGGACGAAGGGCCGCAAGCGCCGGCTGCTGCAGCGCAACGTGCCGGTGACGATCCTCGTCGGCGAGCCCATGTACCCCAAGCGCGGCGACGACTACGACCAGGTCACCGAGGACCTGCGGGGCCGCATGTCCGAGCTGCTGGAGAAGGCGCAGCGCGAGTACCCCGACGTCCCGAAGGCGGGCGAGAAGTGGTGGCAGCCCGCCTACCTCGGCGGCACGGCGCCGACGCCGGAGGAGGCCGAGAAGCTCGACTTCCAGGAGGCGGAGGCGCGCCGGGCCGCCCGGCAGGAGCGCGAGGGCGGCGCCGCCTGAGCCGCTCCGGTGTCCCTAATTCGGTGGACGCACCCGCCCGCGACGCCTGATGATCAGTGACATGACCATGTCGCGGGAGAGCGCGCAGGACGTCCTGCATCTCGTCGGCCCCGGGGAGAACGCGAGCGACCCCGGGCCCGACGCGACGCTGCCCGTGGTCTTCAACCTCAGCGACAACAACTCCCCCGCCGACGTGATGGACGTGCTGTCGCTGCGCCCGTTCGCGTCCGGCGAGCAGCCGTGGTCGCGGTCGACGCGGCTGGACCACGTCCGCCCGGAGGCGCCGCTGCGCCCGGACGGGGCGCGGCTCGTGCGGGTGGCCCGCGAGAAGGGCAAGGAGTCGGTGCTGGCCGAGGGCGACGGCTGGACGCTGCTGACGAACCGGTGGAAGAACGGCAGCGCGTACCTCGCGGTGTCGGCGGTGTCGGACGCGCTGGCGGAGTCGGTCCTGGACGCGTCGGTGAAGGACGCGACGGATCCGCCGAAGACCGACGAGACCAGTGTCGAGATGGGCTTCTGGCACATGGGGATGCACGGGCCGTCCCGGGACGAGCGGGCGATCTCCGCCGACGCGTGGGAGGACATCCGCGGCAACTACACCGCCGCGGTCGCCGACGCGCTCGACCGGGTGATGAAGCTGACGCGCGACGAGGTGGCGGGCCGGCTCCTGCTGCTGCACGGCCCGCCCGGCACCGGCAAGACGACGGCGCTGCGCGCGCTCGCGCGGGCGTGGGGCAAGTGGTGCCAGGCCGACTGCGTGCTGGACCCGGAGGCGCTGTTCGGCACGCCGAGCTACCTCATGGAGGTGGCGGTCGGCGACGACGAGGACGAGAACCGCCGCTGGCGGCTGCTCATCCTGGAGGACTGCGACGAGCTGATCCGCGGCGAGGCGAAGCAGTCGACGGGCCAGGGCCTGTCGCGGCTGCTGAACCTCACCGACGGGATGCTCGGGCAGGGCCGGGACGTGCTGGTGGCGATCACCACCAACGAGGATCTGGCGATGCTGCATCCGGCGGTGGTGCGGCCGGGGCGCTGCCTCGCGCAGATCGAGGTGGGCCGGCTGTCCCGCGAGGAGTCGGTGGCGTGGCTGGACGGCTCGGACGCCGCGTCCGAGATCGGCCCGGACGGCGCCACCCTCGCGGAGCTGGCCGCGCTCCGCAAGGGCGAGCACCGTCCCGAGACGCACGCGGCCCCCTCCACCGCCACCGGCTTCTACCTCTAGCCTCCGCGTTCGGTCAGGTGGCCTTCGCGAGGGCCTGCTCGATGTCCTGCCAGAGGTCGTCGGGGTCTTCCAGGCCGACGGCGAGGCGGACGGTGCCCTCGCCGATGCCTGCGGCGGCGAGGGACGCGGCGTCCATCTGGCGGTGCGACGTGCTCGCGGGGTGCATGACGAGCGTGCCGGTGTCGCCGAGCGACGGGCTGAGCGACACCAGCCGCACCGACTCGCTGAACACCCGCCCGGCCTCGCGCCCGCCGGCCAGCTCGAACGACAGGACGCCGCCGGCGCCGTCCGGCAGCAGCCGGCGCGCGATCTCGTGCTGCGGGTGGTCGACGAGCCCGGGGTAGTGGACGCGGTCGACGGACGCGTGCCCGGCGAGGCGGCGGGCGAGGTCGAGGGCGTTCGCGCTGTGCCGGGCGACGCGCATCGGCGCGGTCGCGAGCCCGCGGAGGGTCAGCCAGGCGGCGAACGGGTCGGCGGTGGAGCCGAGTTCGACGGCGTGGTCCCAGACGCGGCGGTGCAGGTCCGGGTCGGCGAACACGGCGGCGCCGCCCATGACGTCGCCGTGCCCGCTGAGGAACTTGGTGACGGAGTGGACGACGATGTCGGCGCCGTGCTCCAGCGGCCGGAACAGCAGCGGCGCGAACGTGTTGTCGACGACGGTGAGCACGCCCGTCCCCCGGACGGCCTCGGCGAACGCGGGGATGTCGGTGACGTGGGTGGTCGGGTTCGCGACCGTCTCCAGGTAGAGCATGCGCGTGTTCGGGCGCAGCGCGGCCCGGACCTCGCCGGGGTCGTCGCCGGGGATGTGCGTCAGCTCGACGCCCCACCGGTCGGCGAGGTCGTGCAGCAGCGCGTACGTGCCGCCGTAGAGCGACGACTGCGCGATGACGTGGTCGCCGGATTTCAGCAGCGCCATCAGGACGCCGTTGACCGCGCCCATGCCGGCGGCGGTGGCGAGGGCCCCGGCGCCGCCCTCGATCTCGGCGAGGGCCTCTTCCAGGGAGCGGACGGTCGGGTTGCTCATCCGCCCGTACAGGAACGCCTGCCCCGGGCCGTGGAACGCGGCGGCGAGGTCGTCGGCGGCGTCGAAGGCGAACAGGTGGCCCTGGTAGATCGGCTGGCCGAGCGGGCGGCTGCCGGACGGCGTGATCACGGGCGGGTGGACGGCTCGGGTCTGCGGATGGTGTCCGGTCATGTTCCCAGCCTGCGGTGCGGCGGCGGGCGAGCGGCAGAGCCAATCGCGGGCAGTGGCCTGGAGAGGTTCGACCAGTGGCCCGGACCACGCCCCCGGCTTCCGCTCCGCGGCGCCGGACCACCGGCCCGGCCGGGGCCGCCGCCGTCCCGCCGCCCGGTACGGTTCCCGTCCGCCTGCTCACCCACCCCGCGAGGGCGAGCCGGTGGCCGGGGCGTCCCGGGCGGGCGACGGGCGGCGTCCCGCGGCCGGAGACCCGAGCATGTCCCGAAGGGGACGGTCCGCGCCATCCGTGAGATCACGGCCATATGGACTGATATTTCGGTGTTCGTCCCGTACGGACTACGGGGTCGCGTGCGCGAACAGGTGCCGGTACACCCGGCGCAGGCCGTGGAGATCACTGACCGGCTCGCCGAACGTCAGCCGCAGGTCGAACGTCCCGCCCGCATCCGGCGACGGGGCGGAGCAGCGCAGCCACATCCCGTACCGGTCCAGCCCGAGCGGCCGGACCTCCGGCAACCCGTCCGGGTCGCCGGACGGGGACGCCGACACCGGCAGCAGGCCCTTCAGCTCGTCGCGGTGGCAGGAGTCCAGGTGCGCCAGGATGCCCGCGCCGATCGCCGCGAACGGGTCCGGCGCGGCGGCCGCGTACTCCTCGGGTTCGAGGGTCGCGCCGCCCCAGGCGTCCTCGATCTCGACCTGCGCGACGTCCATCGTGAGCACCGTCCACTCCCCGTCGCTCGGCGGCTCCTCGGCGGCCAGGTCGAGCAGCTCGGGACGCGGGTGCGGGCGGGACAGCCGCAGCGCGGCGGCCCGCAGCCCGGCCGGCGGCAGCTCCGTCAGCCATCCGTGCAGCCACGCCCGGCCCCGCACCCGGTCGGCGAGCGGCACCGGCGCGACGTCGCAGATCCGCAGCGTGGCGGGCAGGTCGTCCTCCCCGTCCAGCGCCCTGACCAGCGGCGAGTCCTTCGGCAGGAGCAGCAGCGGCCGCCCGTCGAGGTCCGTCGTGTAGGCCGGGACGGGCGTGTGCGGGACGCCCGGCGCCGCGAGGACGCCGTCCCCCATGCCGTAGGCGAGCGTCCGCGCCCGTTCCGCCGCCGTCGGCCCGCCCACCCGCGTCCCCGTCGTGTCCGCTCGCCCCACCATGGCCTCCTTGACGTACTGAGTTAGGCTTGCCTAACTAAGGCTTACCTAACCACTGAGGAGCGCGATGAACAACCCCCGGCCCAAGGTCCGCCTCTCCCGGGCCCTCGGCATCCCGCTGACCCCGAAGTCCGTCACGTACTTCGAGGCCCGCCCCTACCCGCCCGGCGTGCACGGCCGCGCCCGCAAGCAGGAGAGCGACTACAAGGTCCGGCTCCGCGAGAAGCAGCGGCTCCGCGCGCAGTACAACATCCGCGAGGCCCAGCTCAGCAACGCCTTCGCCAAGGCCGCCAAGGCCGGCGGCAAGACCGGCGAGGCCCTCCTCGTCGACCTCGAACGCCGGCTGGACGCGCTCGTCCTGCGCGCCGGCCTCGCCCGCACGATCTACCAGGCCCGCCAGTTCGTCGTGCACCGCCACATCCTCGTGAACGGCCGCCGCGTCGACCGCCCCTCCTTCCGCCTCCGCCCCGGCGACGTCATCACCGTCGCCGAACGCAGCCGCGGCATGGACGCCTTCCAGATCGCCGCCGCCGGCGGCCACACCGACACCGTCCCGCCCTACCTCGACGTCCGCCACGACGCCCTCGCCGCCCGGCTCACCCGCCTCCCCGAACGCCGCGAGATCCCCGTCATCTGCGACGAGCAACTCGTCGTCGAGCACTACTCGAGATGATTCCCAGGGGGGCGACCCCCTGGAACTGCCGTCACGACGCAGTCGATCCTCACGCCACCGCTCGGGTCCCTCGTGACCGTGCGGCGTGCGGCTCGTGGCGCTGCGGCATGCGGTTATCTCAGGGTGCCGAGTTCCTTGCGGGCGGTGGTGCTCAGGGTGCGGAGGGCCGAGACGAGGGCGTGGCGCTGCTCGTCGGTGAGGGGGCCCGCGAAGTGCTCGCGGAGCGTCTCGGCGTGCACCCGCATCGCCTCGTCGAGCTTGGCGCGGCCCGCATCGGTGAGCTCGACCAGGTGGCGGCGGCGGTCGCCCTCGTGCGGCCGGCGGCGGACGAGCCCCGCCTCCTGCATCCGGTCGACCAGCCGGGTCATGCCGCCGCTGGTGAGGATCAGCTCGCCGGCCAGCCCGCCCATGTCGGGGCAGTCCGCGCCCGCGGACGACAGCCGGAGCAGCACCTCGAACACCGCGTGCCGGATGCCGCAGCGGCGCTCCAGCTCGCGGCCCGCGATGCGCTCCAGCAGGGCCGCGGCGCCGAGCAGCGCGCCGAACTCTTGGATCACCTCGTCCGGCACCCGGGTGCCGCCGTCTGAGACCGAACGCTCCGTCACCATCGACATTCTGCCCGCCCCCTCCGACACGTTCCCCTGCACAACGCGCCGCGCCCCGCACGGCTTCCACCGTGCGGGGCGCGGGACGCCGCGTGCGTCAGTTCTTGGGCTTGCCGCTCCCGGTCGTGCTCGGGGACGGCGACGCGGCGCTGCTCCCCGGCACCAGGCCGCCGCTCCCGGCGTTCTGGTTGCTGTCGTTCACGCCGGACGGGTACTGCTTGGTGACCTTCCACTTGCCGTCGACCTTCGCCAGCGCGAGGCGCAGCAGCGTGGCCGGCTGGCTCACCTTGCCGTCCTTGGTCTGCAGGCCGATGTCGACCATGACGACCACGGTGGCGAACTTGCCGTTGACGCTGCCGACGAACACGTCGGTGCTCTTGGACGACATCCCGACCTGGGAGTCGCTCTTGAACGCCGCGGTCAGGCCCGGCAGCGTGGACTGCTTGAACTGGTCGAGCAGGTCCCCGGCCATCAGCTTCTCGGCCTTGGCCGCCTGCGACTGGTAGTTGGACGCGTTGTAGTTGAACGCCACGTCCCCGTACTGCAGGGCCACCTTGGAGACCTCGCCGCGGGCGTCCTTGTCCGACGCCAGGCCGCTCGCCCTCGTCCACTGCCAGATCGCGAGGCTCGCCAGCACCGCCACCACGACGACCGTCGCGATGACGCGGACCAGCGACGACGAGTCGGCGTGCTCCTTCGGCGGGCGGGTCGGCGTGTAGGAGAACGGGCCGACCTTGCGCGCCGGACGCGCCGCCGCGTCCGCCCGCTCCTCGGCCTCCTCCTCCGGGGGCTCGAGCCGCTCCGGACGGGGCTTCGCCGTGGCGGGCCGCGCGGGAGACGCCTTGGCGGCGGGCTTCGCCGCCTTCGCCGCGGGCCGGGCGGCCTTCGCGGGCCGGGCCGGGCGCTCGTCCTCCTCGTCCTCGGCCTCGATCGCCTCCAGGACGTCCTCGAGGTCGTCATCGTCGTCGATGACCTCGATGACCCGGACCCGCCGCTTGCGCTTCGGCCGCGCGGCGGCGGGCCGCTCGGCGGCCTCCGCGGCGCCGTCCTCCGCGCCGTCCTCCTGCTCCGACGCCCCGGCCTGCGCGGCCTCCGCGTCCTCGACCGCCTCGTCCTGCTCGGACGCGACCGCCTCGACCTCGTCGGCCTCGCCGTCCGGGTGGCTCTCCCGGGCGGCGTCCGCGGCTTCCTTGGTGGTCTTGGCTGTCACTTCGGTACTCCTACGGGGATTGGGGTCAGTCCTTGTGCCGGCGGCGAAGCCGGGACAGGCGGGACACCACGGGCACCGAGCCCATCATGACCCTGATCAGCACCATCAGTGCCAGAACCGGGGGAATGTAGATTAGCCAAACGGGTGGCCCACCAGAAGGGTCCTTGCCGTTGTTCGCGGCGTTCTGCGCCTTCAGCGGCTTGTCGAGCGCGGGATCGTGGGTGGGGATCACGTCGCCCGGGTTCTTCGCCCGGTAGGTGTTCTGCTTGACGTCCAGGTCCGGCGTCCGGCCCCCGGCGCACGTCGGCACGGTGGCCAGCTGCGGCTGCGGCAGCGGGTACTTGTACTCCAGCGCCGCCTGGTGCTTCAGCGTGATCTCGAAGATGACGTTCAGCACGGGCTTGCCCTGGTCCAGCCCGATGACGTTGTCGAGGACGGTCTTGAGCTGCGGCGCGACGGCGAGGGTCGTCTTCAGGTCCGACAGGTAGTTCGGGTTGTAGGCGGAGATGCCCCAGGTGCCGAGCATGTCGACCGTGCAGTCGAAGTTCGGGCCGGTCTCGTCCAGCAGCTGGTTCACCGTGGACAGCAGGCCGGGGCCGCGGTCGCGCAGCTCGGCGAGCTGGCCGCGCATCTGCGCGAGCGCCGAGGTGAGGGCGGCGACGTTGTCGATGCCCGCCCCGAGCGCCCCCCGGTTCCGGTTCAGCACGCTGGTGATCTTGCCGAGGTCCCGGGTCAGCCCGTCCAGGAGCTCGGTGTTCTGCGCGAACGTCTGGGTGAGCTGGTCGCCGCCGTTGACGATCTGGCGGATCGAGTCCTCGCGGCCCGCGAGGCCCTCCGCCAGCTCGTGGGTGAGCACCTTCGCGTCGTCGGGGTTGATGGCGTCCAGGGACTTGATGACCGCGCCGAACAGGTCGCTGTACTTCGGCGGGACCTTCGTCTGCGACACCGGGATGACGGTGCCGGGCCTCATCGGCGGCGCGCCCGCCTGCCCGGGGGCCGGGGTCAGCTCGACCACCGGCTCGCCGACCGCGGACTTGCGGGCCGCCGCCGCGGTGACGCCGCGCGGGATCTTCACCCCGCGCTCCATGTCGAGCCGGACGACGACCTTGTTCCCCTGCAGCTTCACCGAGTCGATCTTGCCGACCCGCAGGCCGAGGTAGTCGACCTCGAAGTTCGGGTGCAGGCCCGGCGACGACTCGAACTCGGCCGTGATGTGGTACGGCCGCTCGATGAAGTCGAAGTGCACCACGTTCCGGAACGCCCACACGATCATGATCACGGCGAGTGCGCCGAACACCGCCAGGTTGATCGTCACTCGCCTGGTCATTGCCGCCCCTGCAGGATCTTGTCGAGGTCGGGGAACGCGGTCCGGAACTGCTTCGGCAGCTCGGTGTCCCCCGCGCCGCCGCCGCTGCCGCCGCCCGTCGCCTTGCTCTTCTTCTTCGCGGGCTTGTCGCCGCCGAGCACCGGCGTCCCGTCCGGCCAGAGGATGTTCAGCAGCGGGTACAGCAGCAACTGCCCGTCGTAGCTGGCCCTCGGGAGCTTGTCGGTGAAGGTCACCAGCCCGTTGACCAGGTTCGTCAGCCGGGTGCGGTTGTTGCCGAGCTGCGCGAGGACGGGGTCGAGGTCGTCCAGCAGCTTGCGGAACCGGGCGACCCGCCCTTCGAGCACCTTGTCGTTCAGCTGCCGGGCCGCCTCGGTGAGCTTGGCGACCGTGCCGAGGATCTTCCGCTTGTCCTGGTCCAGCAGCCGGGTGGTGCGCTCGATCTGGACGGGCGCCTCGTTCAGCGCGCCGTCCCCGGCGGCCAGCGACCGGCCCAGCTTGGCGAGGTGGTCGACCGACTCGCCGAGCTGCTCGCGCTGGTCCGCGACGAGCTTCAGCAGGCTCGTCGCCTTGGCGATCGAGGTGTTGAGCCGCGTGCCGTTGCCGTCCAGCGCGGTGGCGCCGGCGTTGACGACCGTCGCCACGTCGTTGCCGGCCAGCGCCTGCACCAGCGGGCCCGCCTGCCCGACGACCTGCTCGAACGCCGGCTGCACGCTGGTCTGCGTGATCGCCGCGTGGTTCGCCAGGAACGGGCCGCGGTCCATGCTGGCGCCCGGCGGCATCTGCAGGTCGACGAAGTTCTCACCGAGCAGCGACGTCACCTTGATCTCGGCGCGGGTGCCCTGCGGGATCTTGACCCCGTCCTTGATGGACAGCGTCGCCTTGGCGCGGTAGCCGTCCAGCTCCACCTTGGTGACGCTGCCGATCGTGATGTCGGACATCTTCACGCTGTGCCCGGCGACCAGCCCCTGCACGTCGCTGAACTCGGCGGTCAGGGTCAGGTGCCCCTTCGGCGCCCCGACCGTCTTGTAGTTGCAGCCCGAGAGCGCGAGGACCGTGGCGAGGACGAGCAAGACGACCTTCCTGCCCATCAGTTGCCTCCGTTCTGCCAGGGACAGTTGGAGTTGGGCGCGGGAAGCGGGCAGTCGACCTCGTCGGTGTCCATCAGGCCCTTCAGCCACGTCCGCACGAACGCGTCGGTGGCGAACCGGATGTGCAGCGACTTGTCCTTCTTGCCGTAGCCGCCGATGAGGGCGTCGCTGACGCCCGGCAGCACGTTCAGCAGCTGCGCGATCTGCTTGGTGTTGCCCTTCAGCACCAGCGCGACCCGGGTGAGGACGGCGAGGTCGTAGGGCAGCTGCCCCTTGTACCTCTTGAGCAGCTTGTCGCCGTTCTTGGACAGGTCCAGCACCGCGCCGATCAGCTCCTGCAGGTCGCCGCGCTCGGAGGCGAGCACCTGCGTCGCCTGCCCGAAGTCCTGGATCATGGTGCCGAGCACCTGCTCGCGGCCCCGGACCACCCCGGCCATCCGGCTGAGGTTCTGCGCGACCTCGATCAGGTCCTTGTCCTGCCCGGCGACGTTCTCCACCAGCCGGGCGCTCTGCTCCAGCGTGGCGTTGAACTCCTTGCCGTTGCCGTTCACGGAGTCGGCGGCCTTGCCGAGCGCCGTCTGCATCTTCGTCGGGTCGAGCGCGTTCGCCAGGTTGGTGAAGGAGTTCAGCGCGTCGTCCACCTCGACCGGCACGGTCGTCCGCTCGATCGGGATGACGTTGGAGGTCTCCTTCGGCTCGCCCGGCTTCCACGCCGGGTGCAGCACCAGGTTCCGCTCGCCCACCAGGTTCAGCGGGACGATCGAGGCCTGCACGCCCTGCGGCAGCGGGACGTCCCGGCCGATGTGGAACGTCACCTTGATCTTGTCGTCCAGCTGCTTCACCGTGTCGACCCGCCCGACGTCGACGCCCATCACCAGGACCTTCGACTGCGGGTAGAACGAGCGCGCCTTCGGCACGTAGACGGTCATCGTCCGCTCGCCGCCGGACGAGCCGATCGAGCAGCCGCCGAGCGCGGCGGCCAGCGCCAGCGCGAGCGCCGCCGCGACGGCCCGCGCCGGACGGGCCCGTCCGGCCGGCCTCGCCCGCGAGGGGACGTCCCGCGCCCCCCGTGCCGGCTTCGTCGGAATGAGGCGGCCCATCAGTTGCCTCCCTGCCCGGCTGGGGAACGCCGCGTGGAGATCGGTCCCGGCGGCTGGATCGGCCCGAGCCCGGTGAGCACGCCCTCGATCCAGGGCCCGTTCCCCTTCAGGTTCGCGACCTGCTGGAACGTCGGGCCGAGCAGCGAGAAGTCGGTGTTCAGCGCGTCCATGTTCGGCGCCAGCCGGGTGGTCAGCAGGTGCAGGTTGTCCAGCAGCGCGTCCAGCTTCTTCTGGTTCCTGGAGATGACGTTGTCGAGGGTGCGGACCGTCCGGCTGCCCTGCCCGATCGTCGCGGCGAGCTCGTTGCGCCGGTTCACCAGCGACCGCAGCAGCACCTGGCTGGAGTCGATGATCTCCCGGAGCTTGTCGTCCTTGCTCGCCAGCGTGCCGGTGATGGTCTTGCTGGCCTCGATCAGGTTCTGGATCTGCGGGTAGGAGTCGTTGAGCGTGCGCGACAGGTCCTGGATGTTCTCCAGGATCCGGTGCAGTTTCGCCGCGCCCGGCGACTTGATCGCCGCGACCTCCGTCAGCAGCTTCGTCATGCTCTTCTCGTCGAGCTTGCCGACGATGTTCTGGGTGTTCTCCAGCGCCTGCGGCACGGTGAACGGGACGCCGGTGTGGTCCAGCGGGATCCGCCGCCGGGACTCCGGCAGGCTCGCCAGGTAGGGCCTGGCGACCGGGCCGGACAGCTTCAGGTAGCGGCCGCCGAGCAGCGTCGTCGTCTCGATCTCCGCGCGGGTGTCGCGGCCGAGGTCGATGCCGGCGTTGACGTGCCAGGTGATGAGGACCCGGCCGTGCGCGAAGTCCGGCTCCACCGCGGTGACCCGGCCGGACTTCACGCCGGCGACGCGCACGTCGTCGCCCTTCTTGATGCCGGCCTGGTCGGAGAAGTAGCCGCTCATCGTGTAGCCCTGGTCGAACAGGTGCAGCTGGCCGATCGCGAACGCGAAGATCAGCGCGGCGGCGAGCACCGCGAGCGTCACGATCGCGACGAGCCGCTGGTTGACGTCCCGCAGGGACTTGAGCGCCATCAGCCGCCACTCCCCGTCAGCATCGCCTTCAGCTTGGCCAGGTCCTGCTTGGACGGCTGCTTGGTGCCGGGCGCCTTCGGCAGCTGCATCGGGAAGGGGCACGGCCCCTGCACGACGTTCAGGCACAGCGCGTTGGTGCGCAGGAAGTGCCCGCCGTTGGCGGCGGCGAACAGCTCGCGGAGGGTCAGCGGAAGCTGCTGCACCATCTTCTCCAGCTGGTCGACGTTCAGCCGGAACGTGTCGCTGAACTTGCCGAGGTTGTCGATGATGCGGGCGAGCTGCGCGTCGTTGCCGCCGAGCACCGCGTTCAGGTTGGTGGTGACGCCCGAGATCTGCACGACCGCGTTCTCCAGCAGCTTGCGGTTGTCGGCGAACACGCCGGTCAGCGACGCCAGGTTGTCGACGCTGGCGGCGATCTGGGTGTCCCGCTTGGCGATCGCGTCGCTGACCGTCTCGTAGTCGTCGATCATCCCCTTGATCGTGTCGCGGCGGGCCTCGAAGGTCTGCAGCAGCGCGTCGAGGTTGTCGGTCAGCAGCGCGATGTTCTGCTCGTTGCCGTCCAGCGCCTGCGAGAAGGAGAAGAGGATCTTGTTGAGCTGGTTCGGGTCGAGGCTCTGGGTGAGCGGGCCGAGGCTGTTGAGGATCTCGCCGAGGTCCACCACCGACCGGGTGTGCGGCACCCGGTCGCCGTTGCCGAGCCTCGCGGGGCTGCTGCCCGGCTCCAGGTAGATGACCCGCTGGCCCATGACGTTGCGCCAGCGGACGGCGGCGGTGGAGTCGGCGGGCAGCCGGACGTCCTTGTCGACCGCCATCCCGACCACGGCCTTGCCGCGCACCACCTTGATGCTCTTCACCTGGCCGACCGGCGTCCCCGCCACCTTCACCTCGTCGCCGGTGAGCAGGCCCGTGACGTCGTCGAACGTCGCGGTCAGCTTGTAGCGGGAGTTGAAGCTGGCGCCGAGGATCTGCTGCCCGATGTAGAAGGTCAGCAGGAGGGTCACCACGAGGAAGACCAGGAACTTCAGGATCGTGGTGTACTCCGGCCCGCGCGCGGCCTTGCCGCGTACCGGGCTCATGGCCGCCCTCCCGCCGTGCTCGCCGTCTTGCCCTTGGGCTGGAACGGGTCGGTGGTGCACACGTCGATGAAGACCTGGCACAGGTCGAGGCTGAGCGCCTCCTTGGCCTGCGCGATCGTGGTGCCCGACGGCCCGGGGATCCGGATGATGCGCGCCAGCAGGGCGAAGAAGCCGTTCAGGCTGTCCATCAGCACCGGCAGCTTGTCGTTCTCGGAGTGCACCGTCGCGGCGACCCCGCCGACGTTGTCGATGAGCTTCCCGAGGTTCGCGCCGTGCCCGCGCATCGTGGTGCCGACGGTGTCGCCGAGCCGCCCCGCCTGCGTCAGCAGCTGGTCGATCTTGTCCGGCTTGGCGTTGATCACCTGCGACAGCGTGTTGAAGTCGCCGGTGAACCGGGTGATGTTGTCACCGTGCGCGGCGAGCGTGCCCGACAGCCCGTTGATGTCGTTGAGGAGCGCCTGGATGTACGCGCGGTCGGCGTACGTGGCGTCCACCACCGTCGACCCGTTCTGGATCAGCCGCCGCGCGGCGGGCCCCTCACCGGACAGCCCGGCGCCGAGGGTGTGCAGGATCGTCGCCACCTCGTCCGGGTTGATCGCCTTGGTGAGGTTGTAGGCGGGCCACGCCGTCTGCGACAGGTCCTGCGGGTCGGCGGTCTTCACGACCCGCCCGCCGTCCTTGAGGAACGGGCCGGACAGCTCGTGCGCGCCGGGGTCCAGCACCAGGTCCTTCGGACCGAACACCGAGACCGGCTCGATCGTCGCGGTGGCCGTGTCGGGGACCCGGACCCCCTTGTCGACGCGGATCTTCACGGTCACCCGGCCGTCGCGGCCGAGCTTGATCGTGTCGACGGAGCCGACCGCGATGCCGCGGATCTTCACGTCCGACTTGCCGGGGTCCAGGCCCTGGCCGGCGGTGCCGAACGTCGCGTCGTAGTAGGTGGAGCCCGCGTACGAGGGGGTGGTGGAGATCCCGACGGCGACCGCGGCGACCGCGATCACGCCGGCGCCGACCAGGCCGAAGATCGTCCGGGACCGGGAGGAGAGGCTCTCGTCGCTCATCCGGTCAGCCTCACCGTGCTGCCGTGGCCCCAGAAGATGTACGACAGGAGCAGGTTCATCAGGATCATCAGGATGGTGGACTCCCGGATCGCGCGGCCCGCGGCGACGCCGACGCCGACCGGGCCGCCCGCGGCGTAGTAGCCGCGGTAGCAGTGGATGAACATCACGATGAACGCGAAGACGGCGACCTTGATGACGCTGTAGAACACGTCGATCGGCGGCAGGTACAGGTGGAAGTAGTAGTCGTAGATGCCGGGCGACAGGCCGAAGTACTGGATCGTGATGAACCGGGTGGCGAAGAACGCCATGAACAGCGACACCAGGTAGAGCGGGACGAGCGCGATGACGCCGGCCGCGACCCTGGTGCACACCAGGTAGGCCAGCGAGTTGATGCCCATGACCTCCAGCGCGTCGATCTCCTCGGAGATGCGCATCGCGCCGATCTCCGCGGTGAAGCCGGTGCCGACCTGCGCGACCAGCGCCACGCCCGCGATGATCGGGGTGACCTCGCGGACGTTGGAGTAGCTGGCGACGAGCCCGGTGAACGCCTCCGCGCCGATGCGTTCGAGCCCGGGGTAGCCCTGCAGGCCGACCATCGCGCCGGTGGCCAGCGACATCGTCGCGATGACGAAGATCATGCCGCCGCCGATCACCAGCGCGCCGACGCCGACGGTGATGTCGCTGACCTGCTTGGCCAGCGTCTTGCCGTACTTGCGCCGGATGATGATGTCGAAGAGGAGGTGGTACAGCACCCGGCCGAGGAAGATCGGCAGGTTGGCCGAGGCCGACAGCCCGGCGGTGCGGCCCTTGACGGCCCGGCCCAGCTTGCGTACGGGGGAAATGGCGACCATCAGAACCTCGGGGGGAACAGGACCTGGTAGATCATGGTGAGGATGTAGTTGGTGGCGAACACCACGATCGAGGTGACCACCACCGCCTTGTTCACCGCCCGGCCGACGCCGACCGGTCCGAGGTCGCAGTTCATGCCCATGTAGCAGGCGACCGCGGCGGCGATGAACCCGAAGATCCACGCCTTGAACAGGGTGATGACCAGGTCCGAGAACTGCAGCAGGGTCGTCGCGCCGTCGAAGAACGCGCCCGGGCTGACGCCCTGCTGGATGACGTTGAAGTAGTAGCCGCCGAGCACGCCCGCCAGGATCACGACGGAGCAGAGCAGGCCGGACACCATGCTCGCCGCCCACAGCCGGGGGGTGACCAGGCGGTGGATCGGGTTGATGCCCATGACTTCCATGGCCGCGAGTTCGTCGCGGATGTTGCGGGCGCCCATGTCCGCGGTGATGGCCGAGCCGCCGACGCCGGAGACCAGCAGCGCGGCGGCCAGCGGGGCCACCTGCTGGATCATCGCGGCGGTCAGCAGCGCGCCGGTGCCCGACTGGGCGCCGAGCTGCCGGGCGATGTCGCCGACCTGCAGCGAGATGGTGGCGCCGAGCGGCACCGCGATCAGCATCACCGGCACGCTGGTCACCCGGGCGAGGAACCAGCACTGCTCGACGAACTCGCCCCACCACTGCCGCAGGTCCCAGGTGCGGCGCAGCCCCTCCAGGAGGGTCACGCACAGCAGCCCGGTCTCGTCGAGCGCGCGCTCGACCCGTCTGCGTGCCAGGTCCGGGGCCTTCGTCAGGCTCAGGGCCATCAGCCGGTGCCCTCCCCCGCGGGGGGTGCGTGAAGGGTCATCCCAGCCTCCTTCGTTCTCGGACGTCGGCGCCCATCCGATACTCCGGTTCCCTGCTCTACCACGGGGGCGCCGCTGTGTCCTAGGGGTGTTCCGCGCCACCTGTGGTCTCGGTCGAGACCGGTACCACTCACGGGACCACCAGGGTCACACGGACACTCTCGTCCCGCTTGTGATCTGGAGCACTCTATTGGAAGAAGTTCTAAGAAGCGAGTACTTACATCATGATTTGTCCGAAGCTACGATCTCGGGCGTGCGTATCGAGGCGCGGCGAGGCGCGGAACGAGCCCGGGAGGACGGCGTGGACCCGCTGGTCACCGGCATCAGGGACCGCTGGTCGGGACAGGGCATGGCCGGCGGGCCGTGGCCCTTCATGGCGATCAGCTCGGTCGAACGGCTCCACCAGATGCTCAAGAAGGCACTGGACACCGAGCTGAAACGGTTCGGGCTGAGCCGGACCGGCTACTTCCTGCTGACCACGCTGGCGCTCATCGGGCACGGCAACGCCCGGCTCAGCACCCTCGGCCGGATCCTGATGATGCATCCGACGACCGTGAAGCTGACCGTGGACCAGCTGGAGGCGGCCGGGCTCGTCGAGCGCGCCCGGCACCCCCGCGACCGGCGCGCCACCCTCGTGCAGATCACCGCGGCGGGACGCGAGCAGGTCAACGCCGCGAACCTCGCGCTGGAGGACCCGGAAGGCGCGCTCGCGCCGTTCGACGGGATGCACCGCGACCTGTTCGAGGCGCTCCAGCCGGCCCGGCTCGCGGCCGGCGACCTGGAGCTCTGAGCGGGCGGAGCCCGCCGCGAGGCGCGGTGAACCGGCTGTGACATCGCCTGCGTACATCGTCATCGACAACACAAGACCCGGGCGATAAGGCAGTCTTCTCCTATGCCACAGAGTCACGGCACGCGCAGACGCACCGGTTCCGCCTCCGGCCGCACCCGCTCCGAGCAGCGGCGCGGCGGCCGGCGGCGGGCCCGGGAGCGGGGCGCCGGCGGCCGCCGGGACGACGCCCGGGTCCCCGCGCCCCGGCCGTCCCCCGAGGCGCTCGACACGCTCGCCCCGCCGGAAGCCTCCGGCCCGTACGGCCCGTCCGGGGACGCGCGGGAGCTGTCCGCGCAGTACGGCCCGGGAAAGCGGCGGCGCGCCTGGAAGCTGCTCACCCACAACGTCACCATCACCGTGGCGGGCATCGCGGTGCTCGCCGGCGGGGTGGCGTTCGTGGACTGGGACAAGGTCCTCGGCGAGGCCGAGCCGCCGAAGGCCGCGTCGAGCGGCCTGTCGACCAACGACATGCTCGCCCACCTCCAGGGCTTCGATATGGACGCCATCACCGCCGACTCCATCGCGGCCGCCAAGGAGCGGGCCTACAAGGAGCACCAGGCGTACATGAAGAAGCTCAAGGAGCAGGCCAAGAAGGACGCGGCGGCGCGCGCGAAGCTGAAGGCCGAGAAGGAGAAGGAGCGGCTCGCCAAGTCCAACCCGAGCGCCGCGGAGAACAAGGCGTACGGCAAGAAGATGAACGCGGCCAAGGGCTGGGGCAACTGCTGGTCGTCGCTGCTGACGCTCTGGAACCACGAGAGCGGCTGGAACGAGCGGGCCGTCAATCCCGGCAGCGGCGCGTACGGCATCCCGCAGGCGCTGCCCGGCTCCAAACTCGCCAGCGCGGGCGCCGACTGGCGCACCAGCTCCCCCACCCAGATCGCCTGGGGCCTCGGCTACATCAAGGCCCGCTACCACGACCCGTGCGGCGCGTGGTCCTGGTGGTCGGCGCACCACTGGTACTGAGCCGCGGCCGATAGGCGACGCGGACGGCGCGTGCTGGTGGCCGGGCCCCGATCCGGGCACGATGTGGGGATGACCACGAGCAGGGCGCGCCAGGCGGGCGGCGCGGGCGAGGCCGGCACCGACCGGCGGCAGTGGGCGCGCGCGGACGCCACGCGGCAGGCGCTGCTGACCGCGGCGCAGCGGGTGTTCGCCGACCGCGGCTACGCCGACGCCGGCATCGCCGAGATCGTCGAACGGTCCGGCATCAGTGTCGGCAGCCTGTACCACCACTACGGCGGCAAGGCCGGGCTGTACGTGGCGCTGTGGGAGGAGCTCACCGACGAGCAGGAGCGGAGCGCCGCGCGGGCCGTGTCCGCCGCCCGCAAGGCCGGCGAGGACGACCCGATCGCGCTGTTCATCGCGGGCGCCCGCGCCTACCTGCGGGTGTGCTGGGAGCGGCGGGAGGCGGCGCGGCTGTTCCACGGCGGCGAGGGGCCGTCCGGCTCGTCGCTGATGCGCCGGAGCCGGGCGCAGCACTGGATCGCGCAGAACACCAAGCTGCTGCACGGCACGGCCGGCACCCCGGCGGGCCGCGCCGGGGAGGTGCTGAGCCTGGTGCTGACCACCGTGATCGGCGAGGCCGGACGGGAGATCGCGACGGCCGAGGGCGAGGCGGACGCCGCCGAGATCATCGACGAGGTGTGCCGCATCCTCATCCGCCTGGCCCGCTGACGCGGCGTCCCCGCCCCGGGCCTCCGGGACGGGGAGCGCCGCGTCGCGGACGCCCGGCACGGCGGTTCAGCGGGCCCTGGCCGGGAGGAGCGCGAGGCGCGGGCCGCGGCGGGCGTGCCTGCTCCGGCGCCGGCGCGGTTCGGGCTCTCGCCGCGGTTCCGGTTCCCGCCAGTCCAGCTTCGGTGCCGCCTCCGCGCGCAGCGCCGCCCGGGCCTCCGGGGTCGTCCACGACGCGACCGTCCACACCGCCGCGGGCGGCGCGGCGGCGGGTCTCGGCCGGGGCCGCACCGGCCGCGCCGGGACGGGCCGCACCGGCGGCCCGTCGAGTCGGGGACGGGCACGGCGGAGGTGGAGGTGGAGGCGGCCGGGCCGCCGGGGCGAGACGCCCTCCCGGCGGGCCAGCCGCAGTCTGAGCAGCAGCAGCGTCACCGAGGACGCCATCGCGGCGAGCACGCCGGCCTGCAGGGCGGTCAGGTCGTCGAGGTTCGAGGAGTCCCGGGGCAGCGCGCGCAGGTTCGCGACCGGCACCGGCGCGATCGGCGCGGGCGCGGTCTGCGGGCCGACGACCGGGGGCAGCACGACGTCCGGGCCGGTCAGCCCGCCCGGCACGCCCTCGGGGGTGACCGGCGGGACGCCGGGCGGCAGCGCGCCCGGGCTGATGCCCGGCGGCAGCGCGCCGGACGGTTCGGTGACGACGAGCATGTAGGTCCGCGTCCTGGCGGCCGCGTGCGCCGCCGACGCGCGCACGGTGAGCCGGATCGTCCCCGGCTTCGCGCCGGACGGGACCCGGACGGTCACCGTCGCGGACGTCCCGCCCGCACCGACGCCGCCGAGGCCCTGCTCGGACGGGGTCGCCGTGGCGCCGCCCGTCGCCGACGCCCGCAGCACGGTCCCGGACGCGGTGGCACCGGACGCCGACACCCGGACGGTGGCGGTGATCGAGCCGCCGGGGCGGACCGTCGCCGACGACACGGTGGCCGCGACCGACAGCACCGGCTTCGCCGGCGTGCCCGGATCGTGCGGGTCGCCCGGGACGTGCGTCGGCGTGTGCGACGGCGTCGGCGAGGAGCCGTGCGGCGGCGTGGGGGTGGGCGAGCCGGTGTCCGGCGGCGGCGTGGTCGGGTCGTCCGTCGGCGAGTCCGTCGGGGTCGGCGTGGGGGTGTCGGTCGGCGACGGGCTGTCGGTCGGCGCCGGCGACTCCCCGGACGGGGTGGTGGACGGCGCGGGCTCGGCGATCACCGGGGACGCGCCCGACACGGCGAGCACCGCCGCCACCCCGAGCCCCGCGAACAGCGCGCCGCCGGCCGACCGTGAACGCATCCGCACCCGCCCCACCTCCACCCGTCGAGACCCGGTCAACGGGACGACTGAATCAGGCGGCGAATGACCTTTCAAGGCGCGGGGAAAAGGTTGTCAGCGAGCGACGAATTACCGCCCTCGGCCGCCGGCCCGGATTATCAACCGGCGCGCACCGGCGGGTCAGGAAGGGGCGAGCCGCTCGATCCGGTCGAGGCGCCCGGCGAGGAGGTCGTCGTGGGCGATCGCGAAGTCGCCGTTCGGCGCGGCGCCCGAGAAGTATGTCCCCGCCACCGCGTCCGGGAGGTATTCGCGCAGGCTGTAGCGCATTTTTCCGGGATAGGCGACGGGCTCCCAGCCGTCGCCGGACGCGCCGTCGGCGCCGAAGACGACCCAGTGGTCGGTGCGGACGGGCTCGTCGAGGCGCGGCGCGCCGCCGGTGTGGCAGTCGAGCGCGGGCACGACGACGCGGTCCGGGTCGTCCGGCTCGTACCACATCAGCAGCGGTTTCGCCCGGCGCGCGTCGGCATTGTCGAAGCAGCAGAGAATGATCACGTGCCGGGGGAAATGCGTCGCGTAGAAATCCATGAGTTCGGGATCGGGACGCGGCCTCCGGTGCGGCGGGACGCGGTCCAGCGCCGCCGGGATCAGCGTCGGGTCCTCGGCCAGCAGGACCGTGTAGACGTCGTGGTCGAACACCCGCACGCCGGGTCCGTCGGCCTCCATCCAGTCCATCGTCGCGGCCGGCACCGGTGTCAGGGCGTCCACCATCAGGTTGAGCACGTCCGCCTCGCTCTGCCGGAGCGCGAGGAAGTTCTCCGGCGTCAGGGCGCGCGCGGGCACGTGCAGCAGCATCGCGTTCGGGCCGCCCGCGAGGTTCACGGCCGTGTTCTGGTACCCGAGCACCTCGATGAGGCCGTGCTCGGGATGGTGCCGCCGCCCCGCGTAGAGCGTCGTCCCGGAGAACGCGGCCTGGTCCATGGACACGCACATACGACCAACCTAAGCGCACCGGAACAGCCGCCCTGCAACGGTGCGAACCGTCATGCGAGCGCGCCATCTGACCGGTGAGGCGAAGCCGAAGGCGAGCCCCTTGGGGCGGCATTGCATCGACACTGCAACACTGCTGACCATGACGTTGGGAAGAATCGTGCTGACGGGGGCGGCGGGCCGGGTCGGATCCGCCGTGCGGGGGCCGCTGCGCGAGGCGGCGGGCACGCTGGTGCTCGCCGACCGGGTGCCGCTGGAGGCGGAGGCGCCGAACGAGGTGGTGCACCGCACCGACCTGTCGGACGCGGCGGAGATCGTCGCGGGCGCGGACGCGATCGTCCACCTCGCCGGGGTGCGGGACGAGGCGCCGTTCCCCGAGCTGGTCGAGGGCAACATCCTCGGCACGCAGCGGATGCTGGAGGCGGCTCGGGTGACCGGTGTCCGGCGGGTGGTGCTGGCGAGCAGCAACAGGCTGACCGGCCTGTACCCCTCCACCGAGACGGTGTCGGCGGAGATGCCGCCGCGCCCGGACGGCCTGTACGGGGTGAGCAAGGTCGCGGTGGAGGCGCTCGCGCGGCTGTACGTCGACAAGTTCGGGCTGGACGTGGTGTGCCTGCGCATCGGCAGCCTCGACGCGGCGCCGAACGAGCCGCGGCACCTGGCGACCTGGCTGAGCCACCGCGACTGCGCCGGCTTCGTGCTGGCGGCGCTGACCGTCCCGGCGCCGGGGTTCCTCGCGGCGTACGCGGTGTCGGCGAACGCGCGGCGGTTCTGGGAACTGGACGAGCGGCTCGGCTACCGGCCCCTGGACGATGCCGCCGAACACGGCATTCCGGACACGTTCGTCGGGCCGGGCACCCCGCAGGGCGGCGACTTCGCGTCCGCCGAGTTCACGCTGCGGTACCTGGAGCCGGCGGCGGGCGCGGAACCCGACGCGCGAGAGTGACATTTGGTTCACACGAGATGCGATGGACGGTTATCCTGACCTCAGGGTTACCGGTTCCTGACGGAAAGTCGAAGGGGTCCATGCCAACGTCCACGTGGTTCCGCCTCAACGTCGCCAAGCGGGAACGGGTGCTCGAGGTGGCGATGCGCGAGTTCGGAGAGCACGGGTACTCCACCGGCAGCCTCAACACCATCGCCCGCGAGGCCGGCATCGCCAAGGGCTCGCTGTTCCAGTACTTCAGCGACAAGCTGGAGTTCTTCGCGTTCGTCTGCGACGAGGCGTCCCGCCGGATCCGCGAGGAGATGGAGCGGCGGATCGCCCGCGTCGACTTCGACCAGTCCTTCGACGAGTGGCTGTTCGACGTGCTGTGCGACTGGACCGAGTACATGGCCGACCACCCGCTGGAGCGCGCGGTCACCGCCGCGACGAACTTCGAGCTGGACAACAGCGTCCGGTCGGTGGTGCGCGACACCGCGAACCAGCACTACCTGCAGGTCATCCATCCGACGCTGGACCTGTGGAAGGCGCAGGGCGGCATCCGCGAGGACGCCGACCTGCAGGTCCTCGCCACGATGATCCTCACGCTGCTGCCGTTCCTGGCGCTCGCGCCCTACTACGACGGCCTCGACCCGATCCACGACCTGCGCGGCCGCACGCCCGACGAGCAGCGGCCGGTGGTCCGGCAGCTCGTCGCGGGCTTCCGGCCGATGTTCGCACCGGAGAAGTAGCCGCCCGGGCCTGCCGCCCGGGCCGGGTCAGTCCTCCAGGTCGGCGACCAGCACGTCCATGTAGCGCGCGACGGCCCGCGCGGCCGGCGGCAGCTCGGCGGCGTCGGCGGCGGTGAGCACGCGCGGGCGGGCGATCCGCCGGACGCGGCCGAGCCGCTCCACCCCGCCGCGCCCCTCGGCGAGCAGGTTGCGCACCCAGTCGGTGTCGGCCCCGTACGGCAGGCCGACGATGAGCCGGTCGCCGTTGCGGAACGCGGTGACGGGCGTCCGGTATTCGCGTCCGGACGTCCGCCCCTTGTGGACGATGACCGCGAGCGGCGGCAGGTAGGGCGCGTAGACGCCCTGCACCCGGTTCGTGACGGCCTTGTTGATGCGGCGCAGGCGCCGCGGCATCAGTGGCTTGGGCATGCCCCTGCCTAACACGTCCCCGGCGCCCGCGCATCCGGCCGGGCCGCCGCCTAGCGCGTGAGGATGTACTCCTCCGGCTTGGCCTTGCGGTTGCCGGCCCAGAACTCGAAGGTGTGGCCGGGCCACAGCGTCCGGTTGACGCCCTGGTCGTCGAGGTACCAGCTGTTGCAGCCGCCCTCGTTCCAGACGGCGCGGCGCAGCCGCCGCTGCATCCGGTCGTTGAAGCGGCGGGACGCCTCGGGCTTCGGCTCGATCGCGACGGCGCCGGACTCCTGCAGCAGCCGCAGGCAGCTGAGCACCTGCTGGATCTGCACCTCGATCATGAAGACGACGGAGTTGTGGCCGAGGCCGGTGTTCGGGCCGAGCAGCATGAAGAAGTTCGGCATGCCGGGGACCGTGGTGCCGCGGTGGGCCTCGATGCCGTCCGCCCAGATCTCCTGGAGCTTGACGCCGCCGCGGCCGGTGACGCGCAGCTCGTTGAGCGCGTCGACGACCTTGAACCCGGTGCCGTAGACGATGCAGTCGACCTCGTACTCCTCGCCGTCCTCCGTGACGACGGACCGCTCCCGCACCTCGGCGATGCCGGACGTCTCGACGGTCACGTTCGGGCGGGTGAGGGCCGGATAGTAGTCGTTGGACAGCAGGACGCGCTTGCAGCCGATGGTGTAGTCCGGCGTCACCTTGGCGCGCAACTCCGGGTCGGGGATCTGCTTCTCCAGGTGCCGGCGGGCGAGCTTCTCCTGCGGGAACGACAGCCGCGGGTCGATGGTGAAGCCGATCGCGCGGGCCTCCAGGGCCCAGTAGATGCCGTTGCGGAACGCGCGGGCGGCGCCGGGCACCTTGTCGAACGCGGTGCGGACGGGCTTGGGGAAGGTGAAGTCGGGCTTGGGCTGGATCCACGGCGGCGTCCGCTGGAACAGCACCAGCTCCCCGGCCTTCTTCGCGATCCGCGGAACGAACTGGATCGCGGAGGCGCCCGTCCCGATGACGGCGACCCGCTTCCCGGTGAGGTCGTAGGAGTGGTCCCACTCGGCGGAGTGGAAGGTGGTGCCCTCGAACCTCTCGATGCCCGGCAGGTCGGGGAACGAGGGGATGTGCAGGGCGCCGATGCCGGAGACGATGGCCCGGGGCGTGAGGACGGTCCCGTCGGTGAGGGCGACGTTCCACCTGCGCTCGTCGTCCTGGTACTCCATGCTGTCGACGTGGCTGCCGAAGCGGATGTGCTCGCGGACGCGGTACTTGTCGGCGGTGCGCTCCATGTAGGAGCGGATCTCGGGCTGCGGGGCGAACATCCGCGACCAGCCCGGGTTGAGCTCGAAGGAGAAGGAGTACATGTGCGACGGGACGTCGCAGGCGCAGCCGGGATAGGTGTTGTCGTGCCAGGTCCCGCCGAGGGCCTCGCTCTTCTCCAGGATGACGAAGTCGTGGAAGCCGGACTGCTTCAGCCGGATGGCCATGCCGAGCCCGGCGAAGCCGGAGCCGATGATGACGATCGCCGGGGCGCGCTCGCTCATATCCCGTCCTCTCGCGGTAACCTACTCGGAGTAAGTTACTAGGAGTAGCTTACTGACGGTAGGTCCAACAGATAGGATTCCGCTGTGAGTGCCGCCACACCGCACCGCCAGCAGCGCCGCCGCCGGATGTCGCGCGCGGAGCGCGAGCGCCAGATGCTGGACGTGGCGGAGGAGGTGTTCGGCGAGCGCGGCTACCAGGGCACCTCGATGGACGAGATCGCCGAGCGCTGCGGCGTCTCCAAGCCGATGCTCTACGAGTACTTCGGCTCCAAGGACGGGCTGCTCGTCGCGTGCGTGAGCCGCTCCAAGGCCGAGCTGCTGGACGTCACGCAGAAGGCCATGGCGGGCGCCACCGACCCCAAGGACATCCTCTGGCGCGGGATGGCCGCCTACTTCGGGTTCATCGACGCGCACAGCAAGTCGTTCGCGATGCTGCTGCGCGAGCCGGCCGCCGGGTCGCAGGAGACCGTCGAGGCGGTGGAGGCGACCCGCCGGCAGCAGAGCGAGCTGATCTCCGGGGTGCTCGCCGCCTTCGCCCCGCACGCGGGCGAGCCGGCGATCGCCGCGTTCACCGAGATCATCATCGGCGCGTGCGAGCGGCTCGCCCAGTGGCGGACCTGGCATCCCGAGGTGACCGCCGAGGACGCCGCGCGCTACATGACCGACTTCTGCTGGCAGGGCCTCAGCCCCTACCTCGCCTGACCGGCGCCCGGAGCGGAGCGCCGGCGGAGCGGAAGGCGCCGGTCAGGGCTGCTGACCCCGTCCGCGCGGGAGGGCGTCGAGGGCGCCGATGAGCAGGTCGAGGCCGAACTCGAAGTCGGTCTCGGGGTCGTGGCTGGCCAGCTCCTCGGAGAGCGCGACCACGTGCGGGAACTCGGCGGCGTCGAGCTTGGCCCACGACTCGGCCTGGGTCTCGACGAGGTTGTCCAGCGTCTTCACCACGCCGGTCTCGCGGAGCTGCGCGCCGAGCGCGTAGGCCATCAGCGCCCGCATGATCCGCACCGAGGTGGGGCCGTCGAAGCCGGCGGCGTCGGCGAGCGCGAGGGCCCGCTCGGCGGGGCGCAGCCCGAGCTGGGTGTCGATCTTGTGGGTGAGGACGATCGTCATGCAGCGCGGGTAGTCGTGCGCGACCTTCCGGAACGCCCGGACGAGGGCGCGCGCCCTCGTCTGCCACGGCTCGTCGGGCTCGTCCTCCAGCTCCAGGCCGGCGATGACGTGCTCGGCGACGCCTTCGAGCAGCGCGTCCTTGTTCGGCACGTGGTTGTAGAGCGACATCACCGCGACGCCCAGCTCGCCCGCCACGCGGCGCATGGACAGCGCGCCCGCGCCCTCCCGCTCGATCAGCCCGACCGCCGCCTGCACGATCCGCGCCCTGGTCAGGACGGGTCGCGGCGCCGGCGTGTCGGACGTCACGTCGCCGTTCATCGGTCCCGCCCCTTCCCGCCGTTGACACCCGTAAGTGCACCGTGACACGGTACGTACATCGTACGTCTTACGTACATCGTACGTGTCGCGCCCTCGGGGAGGAACGCCGTGTCGACCCATGACCTTTACACCGAGCCCGTCGGCAAGTCCACCTGGAACGTGCCGCTCGCCGGCGACGCCCGCTTCACGTGGGAGTACGACGACGGCCGCGACCGCCTCCTCGCCCTGTACCAGAAGGGCAAGGACAAGCAGTGGGACTCGGTCAAGCGGATCGACTGGGACCTGGAGGTCGACCCGCACGACGTCCTCGGCGTCCCCGACCAGTCCCTCGCCATCTACGGCACCAAGTACTGGGACAAGCTCACCGACAAGCAGCGCGGCGAGCTGCGGCAGCACTCCACGTCCTGGCAGTTCTCCCAGTTCGTGCACGGCGAGCAGGGCGCGATGGTCACCGCCGCCCGGATCGTCGAGTCGGTGCCCGACCTGGACGCCAAGTTCTACTCCGCCACGCAGACCATGGACGAGGCCCGGCACGTCGAGCTGTTCACGCGGTTCCTGCACGAGAAGGTCGGGATGGTCTACCCGATCAACACCAAGCTGCAGGACCTGCTGAACGAGACCCTCACCGACTCCCGCTGGGACATGCCCTACCTCGGCATGCAGGTGCTCATCGAGGGCCTCGCGCTCGCCGCGTTCGGCGTCATCCGCGACATCACCACCAAGCCACTGCCCAAGCAGCTCCTCGCCTACGTCATGCAGGACGAGGCCCGGCACGTCGCGTTCGGGCGGCTCGCCCTGCGCGACTACTACAAGCAGCTGTCCGCAGCCGAGCTGAGGGAGCGCGAGGACTTCGTCATCGAGGGCTGCTACCTCATGCGCGACCGCATCCGCGGCCGGGAGATCTGGACCAACTTCGGCATCGACCCCAAGGAGGTCGACGAGATGGTGGAGAACTCCCCCTACATGCAGATGTTCCAGAGCCTGCTGTTCAGCCGCATCGTCCCGTGCGTCAAGGACATCGGCCTGTGGAGCGAGCGCATCCAGCGGACCTACGACGACATGGGCGTCCTCGACATGTCCAAGGCCGACCTGGAGGCGCTGATGAACCAGGACGAGGACATCGCCGAGAAGCTCGACGCCGAGCGGTTCGCGGCCGAGGAGGCCGAGCGGAAGGCGGAGGTCGACGCGGTCATCGCGGACGCCGCTGCGGGCTGAGTACGGTTGGGGATCATTCCGCTCGGGACATCTCGGAGGTCTGCATGCCACTCGCGCACTTCGACGGGGCGCTCGCCGTCGTCACCGGAGCCGGCAGCGGGTTCGGCCGCGCCATCGCGCTGGCCCTCGCCGAACGCGGCGCGACCGTCCTGGCGGCCGACATCGACCTCCCGTCCGCCGAGCGGACCGTGACCCTCGCCAAGACCCTCGGCCCGGGCGGCGGCGCCTACGAGGTGGACGTGGCGGACGCCGCCGCCATGGAGGCGTTCGCCGCCGAGGTGCGCGAGGCCCACCGCGTCCCCGACATCGTCGTCAACAACGCCGGGATCGCCGTCAGCGGCCCGTTCCTCGACCACGGCGTCGAGGACTGGAACCGCATCCTCGGCGTGAACCTGTGGGGCGTCATCCACGGGTCGCGGCTGTTCGGCAAGCAGATGGTCGAGCGCGTCAACGCGCTGCCGAACAAGCCCGACAAGCCCAACTTCGGCGGCCACATCGTCAACATCGCGTCCGCCGCCGCGTTCGCGCCGACCCGGTCGCTGCCCGCCTACTGCACCACCAAGGCCGGCGTGCTGATGCTCAGCGAGTGCCTGCGCGCCGAGCTGGCGTCTTCTCGCATCGGCGTCACCGCCGTCTGCCCCGGCTTCGCCGGCACCAACATCGTCAAGAACGCCACGTTCGTCGGCGGCGACGCGGCGCACCGCGAGCGGGTCCGCGTCCGCGGCCAGAAGGCGCTCAAGCTGCGCAACTACCCGCCGGAGAAGGTCGCCGAGCGGGTCGTCGACGCCATCATCAAGAACAAGGCCGTGGTCCCGGTGAACTTCGAGGGCCACCTGCTGCACGCGCTCTCCCGCATCTCGCCGGCGTCCACCCGCCTGCTCGCACGAATCCCCGTGCAATAGGGCCGGCCCCGCCGTGCGGCGCACGGCCTCGCGCGGCCCTCCTCGGCCTCCCCCAGGAGAGGAGAAGGATCGATGCCCCCCGAACTGCTGACCGACCGCCCCACCACCTGGACCGCGCGGATTCGCTGCAAGGACGGCGACCACACGCTGGAGCTCACCGACCGGGAGGTGGTCGCCGAGCGGCTGCTGCGGACGTCCCGCAAGCACTCCTTCGATCCGGACGCCGACGTCGACTGGGACGCGCCGCAGGACCCCGACGTCTGGTACGCGCCGCCGCAGCTGGTGTCGATCTACGAGACACCGCTGTGGGACGGCCTGACGCACCGGCAGCGAGTGGAGCTGACCAAGCGGGAGATGTGCAGCATCGCCTCGTTCGGCATCTGGTCGGAGATGCTGCTGATGCAGGCGCTCGTCCAGCACGCCTACCGGAGCCGCTACGACAGCGAGCACGTGGCCTACGCGCTGACGGAGATCGCCGACGAGTGCCGGCACTCGAAGATGTTCGGCCGGATGGTGCGCACCTGCGGGCTGCGCACCCACCGGCCGCGCGCGGCGGAGTACCACTTCGCGAAGCTGTTCGGGGCCGTGTACGACCCGATGCCGATGTTCGCGGGGACGCTGGTGGTGGAGGAGTTCACCGACGCGTTCCAGCGGCTGACGTTCCCGGACGAGGGCGTGCAGCCGATGATCCGGCAGGTCACCCGGATCCACGTGATCGAGGAGGCGCGGCACATCCGGTACGCGCGGGAGGAGCTGAAGCGGCTCGTCGCGCGCGCGTCGCCGGTGCGGCGGCGGGCGGCGGCGTACGCGCTGGCGCAGGGCACCCGGCTGATGGCGACGCAGGTGATCCACCCGTCCTGCTACACGGCGGTCGGGCTGGACCCGAAGCTGGCCCGCCGGGTCGCGGCGCGCAGCGAGCACCGCCGGGAGACGATGGCGTGGGCGTTCCGCAAGTGCACCGCGTTCTTCGACGAGGTCGGATTCCTGGACGGCCGGGCTCGCGACGTGTGGGTTCGTGCGGGACTCGCAAAATAGTAACCGGTTCTACCGCGCGGCCATTTCCCTCGAAACCGAAACGAATTCGGTGACGGAATGGCAGCGGCCGAATACCGCACGGTTTTTCAATGGTCCGGAATCGGGAACGCCGAGGGCCGCGGAGCGGGGTCCACTCCGCGGCCCGGTCGGCGAGAACGGGCAGCTGACCTGGAGATCACCTCACCCAGGACACTCCAACCGCGGAAACGGTCACGTCGTCGACCTCCTCCTCCCCATGCGCCGCAAAGCGCGCCGGCCGCCGGACGTGAGTGGGAGCACGGCCGCCGCACTTCCTCCCCTTTACCGGAATCACCTTAGAAGGTTCTGACAGAAAATAAGCCATGATCGGCCGATTCAGGTCAGAAATGCGCCAAGGTGGCCAGCACTTCCCGCGCGACGCCCTCCGCCGTGCCGAGGCACGCCCCCTCCCGGGCGTCCGCGCGGCCCTTCGCCGCCTGCTCGCTGTAGCTGACCGTCACGAGCACGTTCCGGAACCGCGTCGTCACCTCGCCGACCACCGTCGGCTGCCCCTCGTCCGCCTTGAACCACCGGTACGCCTCGTCACCGATCCCCTGCTGCCGCCGCAGGCTGATCGTGCGGACGAGCGGCGCGCTGTGCGCCTCCGTCCACGACGCCCGGTAGTCGCCCTCCGCGTCCTGCACGGGCGTCGGCGTCTTCGCGGGCGCGTGAAGGTTCACCTCGACCCGCAGCCACCGGAACGCCGGCCCCTGCGCCGTGTACGTGCACGTCGTGAAGGTCGAGTTCGCGCTCTCGGCCCGCCTGGGCTTCGGGATCGTGCGGCCGACCGTCCGGTCCGAGACCATCGCGCACGGCTTCGGCAGCGACGCCACCGGCTGCTCCTGCATCGGCGTCTCGGACGGGCGCGGCGGCTCCGCCGTCCCGCCGGTCGCGTCGCCGGTCCCGCGGCCGGTCGCGCCGCCGGTCGCGCCGGTGCCGGAGGGCGATGTCCGCGGCGCCGCCGCGTCGTTCCCGTGCCCCGGCAGGAACAGGAACACCGCCGCGGCGGCCCCGCCGAACGCCACCAGCGCGACCAGCAGCGCCAGCAGCCGCGGCCGCCGCTTCGGCGACGGCGGCTCCGGCGCCGAGTAGACCCGGTGGAACGGCTCGCGCTGCAGCCCCACGCCCCGCTCCTCACTCCCCCGCGCGTCATCGACCCCGCCACTGGTCAACGTAGTCAGGACCGCCTCGGCTGACCAGGGGTCCCGCCCGGGTCAATTGTCAGACGCCGTGGTCACAATGGGGAGGTGCTGATAGCGGAGATCGCGCGGACGTCGCGGGAGGTGGCCGGCACCTCCGGCCGCAAGGCCAAGATCACGGCGCTCGCGGAGTGCCTGCGCGACGCCGAGCCCGGCGAGGCCGCCACCGTCGTCGCCTACCTGTCCGGCGAGCTGCCGCAGCGCCAGATCGGCGTCGGCTACGCCGCGCTGCGCGACGTCCCGCCGCCCGCCGCCGAGCCGTCCCTCACCGTCCCCGAGGTCGACGCCGCGTTCACCGAGATCGGCGCCGTCTCCGGGGCCGGGTCCGTCGCCCGGCGCCGCGAGCTGGTCGCCGCGCTGCTCGGCCGCGCCACCCGCGACGAGCAGGGCTTCCTCATCCGGCTGCTGGCCGGCGAGCTGCGCCAGGGCGCCCTCGACGGGGTGATGGCCGAGGCGATCGCGGCGGCGGCCGGCGTGCCGTCCGCCGAGGTCCGCCGCGCCGTCATGCTGCGCGGGTCCCTCGGCCCCGTCGCCACCGCCGCCCTCGCCGACGGCACCGCCGGGCTGCACGCGTTCACCCTGGAGGTCGGGCGCCCGGTCAAGCCGATGCTCGCCGCGTCCGCCCCGTCGGTCGAGGAGGCGTTCGCCAAGCTCAAGGCGGAGGCCGCCGTGGAGTGGAAGCTCGACGGCATCCGCGCCCAGATCCACGTCCGCGACGGCGACGTCCGCGTGTTCACCCGGACCCTCGACGACATCACCGCCCGGCTCCCCGAGGTCGTCGCCGCCGTCCGCGAACTGCCCGTCCGCGACGCCGTCTTCGACGGCGAGGTCATCGCGCTGCGCCCCGACGGCGCCCCGTACCCGTTCCAGGTCACCGCCGCCCGCACCGCGACCCGCACCGCCAAGGACACCGAGCCCGTCCCCCTCACGGTGTTCCTCTTCGACGTCGTCCACCTCGACGGCGACGACCTGCTCGACGCGCCCGGCGCCGACCGCAACGCGGCGCTCGTCCGGGCCGTCCCCGAGCACCTGCGGATCCCGCGGATCGTCACCGCCGACCCGGCCGCCGCCAAGGACTTCTTCGACGACGCCGTCGCCCGCGGCCACGAGGGCGTCCTCGTCAAGTCCCTCGACACCCCCTACACCGCCGGCCGCCGCGGCGCCGGGTGGATCAAGGTCAAACCCCGCCACACCCTCGACCTCGTCGTCCTCGCCGTCGAATGGGGCCACGGCCGCCGCCAGGGCCTGCTGTCCAACCTGCACCTCGGCGCCCGCGACCCCGAGACCGGCGGCTTCGTCATGCTGGGCAAGACGTTCAAGGGCCTCACCGACGAGCTCCTCGCCTGGCAGACCGAGAAGCTCCGCGAGCTCGCCGTCCGCGAGGACGGCTGGACCGTCCACGTCCGGCCCGAGCTCGTCGTCGAGATCGCCTTCGACGGCGTCCAGCAGAGCCCCCGCTACCCCGGCGGCATCGCCCTCCGCTTCGCCCGCGTCCTCCGCTACCGCCCCGACAAGACCGCCACCGAAGCCGACACCATCGAAACCGTCCGCGCAGTAGCGCCTGTTTACTAGCAGCGCCCTTGGCGTCAGGCCGCTAGACGGCCTTCCTTCAACGGGCGCTGCGTGCGATCGCTGCATCGCTCCGACTCGCCCTGGGGGCTCGCTGCGCGATCGGATTCTCGCTTCGCTCGAATCCGGCTTCGCTCGCGATCGCGACGGTCCGGGTCGCTGCGTGGCCGGGCACGAGCGCTGCCGCTAGGTGCGGGCCTGGAAACCGGCCTCGCCGGCGAACGGCCGGGGCGGGCTTGGCGGGTGCGGGTCAGCGGCGGGTGGGGAGTTTGCGGCGGAGGTGGGGCGGCCGGGGCGGCTGCGGCGGGTCGTCGGCGCCCAGGCGGCGGGTCAGGCGGCGGGCGGTGGCACTCGTGCGGCCGCGCGCGAAGGCGCGGCGCTGGAGGCGGTCGGCGACGCTCCGGCGGCCGCGCCCGGCGGCGCGGCGCTCCTCCCGTGCCGCCGCGCGCCGCTGCTCCCGCGCCGTGGTGCGGCGCTGGGCGCGGCGGCGGTCCCGGGCGGCGGCCTTCCGGGCGGCGCGGGCCACCCGGCGGCGGCGGGCGCGCTCGGCGGCGTCGGCGCTGCGCTGCAGCAGCTCCGGCGGGATGAGGTCGTGGCGGCCGGCGATGAACTCCTGCACCCAGATCTTCGCCCGGATCAGCGGCCGCCGGAACCGGACCTCCCGGTGCACGGCCCGCTGGTACTTGCGCGAGTCCGGGTCGTACCGCCAGCGCGACCACGGCGACCCCGGGCGCGCCACCCGGATCGCGCCCACCACCAGCAGGACGGGCAGGAACAGCCCGATCAGGCCCGTCCAGATCTTGCCCTTCAGCAGGGTGATCACCGCGAGGACGAGGTTGGCGACGGTGGAGGCGAAGTACGCCCGCGCGAGGGCGCTGCCCGCCGGGTCCGGGACGGCGTCGGCGAACCCGAACGGGCGGATGCCGAGCAGCAGCAGCCCGGTGACGGCGATCGCGACGAAGACGGCGTCGACGGACGCGCGGCCCTTCTCCGTCCAGTAGACGTCGCTGAGGTGCAGCAGCAGCGCGAACTCGTCCAGCACGAGCGCGGAGCCCGCCCCGAACACGACGGCCGCGGCGCAGTCGAGCGCGACGTAGGCGTCCGGGGTGGCGAGGCTCGCGACACCGCCGACCAGCATCAGCACCACGCCGAACACGACGTGGTGGACGTGGGTGTCGCCGGCCCGGACGTTGCCGAACCAGCCGCTCACGTTGGCGCGGATCAGCCGGACGATCACCCGCGTCAGAACGAACGTGAGGATGAACGCGGTGAAGAAGCCGAACAGCGGCAGCCGCCCGGTCTCCACGATCCGGTGCCGGAAAAGGTCGATCATGTGCCCCCCTGCTGGGCACCATAATGCCCGGTGACATGCGCCGATATCGTGGGACCCGGGTGATCGACGAGGATCGAGGGGAACATCACGTGAGCCGTACCGCCGACCGCTGCGACCCCGGGGGCCGGGCCTGGATCGCCGAGGCGATCCGCAAGGTCGAGGCCGACGCCAACCGCAGCGCCGACACGCACCTGCACGTGTTCCCGCTGCCCCCGGAGTGGGGCATCGACCTGTACCTCAAGGACGAGTCGGTGCACCCGACGGGCTCGCTGAAGCACCGGCTGGCGCGGTCGCTGTTCCTGTACGGGCTGGCGAACGGCTGGATCCGCGAGGGGACGGTGATCATCGAGGCCTCCAGCGGGTCGACGGCGGTGTCCGAGGCGTACTTCGCGCGGCTGCTCGGGCTGCCGTTCGTGGCGGTGATGCCGGCGACGACGAGCCCCGAGAAGATCGGCCTCATCGAGTTCTACGGGGGCCGCTGCCATCTCGTCGGCGACCCGTCCGCGATCTACGACGAGTCGCGGCGGCTCGCCGCCGAGTGCGGCGGGCACTTCATGGACCAGTTCACCTACGCCGAGCGGGCGACGGACTGGCGCGGCAACAACAACATCGCCGAGTCGATCTTCGAGCAGATGCGGCTGGAGCGGTTCCCCGAGCCGTCCTGGGTGGTGGTCGGCGCCGGGACGGGCGGGACGTCCGCGACGATCGGCCGGTACGTCCGGTACCGGCGGTTCCAGACGCGGCTCGCGGTGGTGGACCCGGAGGGCTCGGCGTTCTTCGGCTCGTTCGCTGACGGCGACCCGGAGCGGACCGCGGCGGGCTCGCGGATCGAGGGCATCGGCCGGCCGCGGGTCGAGCCGTCGTTCCTGCCGACGGTGATCGACCGGATGATCCAGGTGCCGGACGCGGCGTCCGTCGCGGCGATGCGCTGGACGAGCCGGGTCAGCGGCCGGGACGTGGGAGGGTCGACGGGCACCAACATGTGGGGCGCGGCGGAGCTGATCGCAGGGATGCGGGCGCGCGGCGAGCGCGGCAGCGTGGTGACGCTGATCTGCGACGGCGGCGAGCGCTACGCGGGCACGTACGGGTCGGACGTGTGGCTCGCCGCGCAGCGCCTGGACATCGCCCCCTACGAGGCGGCGCTGGACGCGTTCCTGAAGACCGGCGAGATGCCGGTCGCCGTCTGACCGGCCCCCGCGGCGGATCGGCCGCGGAACCCGGTCAGCCCTTGAATCTGATCGGGTTGAAGACGTCGGCGTAGATGAGCAGGCCGCCCATGACGATCAGGACGGCCGCCATCACGTAGGTGACGGGCAGGGCCTTGGCGACGTCGACGTAGCCGGGGTCGGGCTTGCGGAAGACCCGCGCGAACGCCTTCTTCAGCGCCTCCAGCAGCGCGCCCGCCATGTGGCCGCCGTCCAGCGGGAGCAGCGGGACGAGGTTGAACAGCCCGACCGCCAGGTTCAGCGAGCCGAGCAGCATGACGAAGTACCAGACCTTCTCGGTGGTCGTGAGGGTCTTGGAGGCGGCGACGTCGCCGCCGATGCGGCTGACGCCGACGACGCCGACCGGGCCGTTCGGGTCGCGCTTGTCGCCGCCGAACGCGGCGTTCCAGACGCCGACCATCTTCTGCGGCATCCGGACGAGCGCGCCGACGGTGTGCTCGGTCATCGACCCCATGGCCTCGGCGACGGCGCCGGGCCCCTGCCGCTCCATGGCCTGGGTCGGCGTGATGCCGAGGAACCCCACGTTGACGATCTTGGTGTCGTCCTTGAGGTCGTACATCTGGTTGCGGGCGATCGGGACGGTCAGCGCCATCTCCCGGCCGTCGCGCCGGATCGTCACCGGGACGTTCTGCCCGCCGGAGTCGCGGATCAGCTTCCGGAGCTGCTCATAGTCCTTGATCTTGTGGCCCTGGAAGGACAGGATCCGGTCGCCGGGCCGCATTCCGGCCTGGTGGGCGGGGGTCGGGGTGGCGTTCGCGGGGCAGCTCGTCACGTTCGACTGGCTCGCCGGGACGACGCACTCGGAGACCTCCTGGATGACCGGCTGCGCGGTCTGCTGCCCGATGCCCATCAGCAGGATCGAGAAGAAGACCACCGCCAGCACCAGGTTCATCGCGGGCCCGGCGAACATGATGATCAGCTTCTGCCACCACGGCTTGGCGTAGAACACCCGGTCGCCGTCGTCGGGCCGCACCTCCTCGAGCGCCGCGCCGCGCGCGGACTCGATGAGGCCCTGCCAGGGGCCGGTGCTGATCCGCCGGACGGTACCGGGGGCGTCGCCCCTGCGCGGCGGCAGCATCCCGATCATGCGGATGTAGCCGCCGAGCGGGATCCACTTCACGCCGTACTCGGTCTCGCCCTTGCGCTTGGACCACATCGTGGGCCCGAACCCGACCATGAACTGGGTCGTCCGCACGCGGAACAGCTTGGCGAAGCTGAAGTGGCCGAGCTCGTGCAGCGCGATGGACGCCAGCAGGCCGAAGAACAGGATCAGCACTCCCGCCAGCCAACCCATGCGTCATGCCCCTCCGTCGTGCACCCCGCGCACCGAGGGGTGGCCTCCAGCAATCACCTCAGACTACTTGACGTCCTCCCTGCCCTGCAGGGCAAGGATTCCAGCCTGCTCGGGGGCCGCGCGTGGCCGGCCACCCCGCGTCCCCTGGCCTCTGGCGGGTTCCTGGTTCAACGGCCCGTGCCACCTGCAAAGGCGGCCTTACCCGGCCTCCACAGGCGTTTAGCGTCTCCGCATGCCCCACTTCCGGGGTACGTCCTGCGGCGACGATGCGCTGCCCCTCATGAAGGATGTTGAGCGCGGCATTGTGATCACGATCGTGGCAGGCGCCGCACCCAGGACATGCCCACTGTCGTACGTGCAAGGGTTTGGGCCCGTCCCGGCGTCCGCACGCGGAGCACAACTGAGAGGAGGGGAACGCCCTGTCGACGCGGACGAAGGTGCGCCCGTACCGGGCGGCCTTGGTCTCCAGCAGCGCGAGGAACGCGGACCATCCCGCATCATGCACGGACTTGCCCTGCCGGGTGCGTGCGAGTCCTTTCACGCTCAGCGTCTCCACGTACACCGCTTGGTTATCACGGATGATCCAGGTGGAGAGCTGGTGGTGGAAGTCACGGCGTGCGTCGACGACGCGGGCGTATTAGTGGGCGAGGCCGAGGTCGATGCCGATCCGGCGCCCGTTCACGGGCAGCGCATCGTCATCGGCGTCGACGACGAACGATGCGAAGTAGCGTCCGGCGGAGTCCTGGACGATCGTGACACTCGACGGCTCCGCAGGAAGTGGACGGGACCAGCGCACCGGTATTTCGCCGAGCTTCGCCACGTACAGGCGCCCGTTGGGGCGCAGCCGGAACCCGTTGCGCGTGAGCCGGATGGTCTGACGTCGGTCCTTGCGAGACCGGTACCGGGGCGGCGCGAACTTCGGTCCCTTGCGATGCCCGGTGATGGAGGCGAAGAAGTTCCGGTAGGCCAGATGAAGGTCGGCAAGTGCTTGGACGAGCACCACGCTTGACACCTCCGCCAGCCATGCCCGCTCAGGCGTCTTCTTCGCCGCGGTGATCACTTGCTGTTGCAGGTCTGCGTCCTTGATGTACGCCAGCCCGGCCTCGCGAGCGGCCTGCCGGACGCGCAACCCGTCATTGAAGACCACGCGTGCACATCCGAACGCCTTGGCCAGCGAAATGCACTGCCCTGGCGTCGGGTAGAGCCGGTACTTGTATCTGAGCAGCACGGCCAGACCTTACCGCCCAATGCCCGGCGGATTTCAGAGGAAAGCATAATGTGGCATTTATATCGCTCTCCACTGATTGAGCACCCTTTTTGTGGAAAATCACCTGCGGCTACGCCTCAGCCCAGGAAGCCGCGGAGGAGGGCGGCGGTGCCCTCCAGGTGCTCGGCGACGGCGCGGCGGGCGGCCTCGGGGTCGCCGGCGAGGATCGCCTCGACGATGGCGGCGTGCTGGACGGCGGCGTGCTCGATGTTGCGGCCGAGGACGGGGATGGCGTTGAGCAGGTCGGTGACGCGCATCCGGGCGTCGGCGCAGGCGGCCGACAGCAGCGCGGACCCGGTCATCTCGGCGATGGCGAGGTGGAAGAGGGTGTCGAGGCGGCGGTACTCGTCCGGGCCGGCGGCGTTCAGCTCGGCGAGGCGCCCGCGCAGCTGGGCCCGCTTGGCGGGCGGCAGGTCGGTGGTGGCGAGGATCTGCGCGGCGCCGGTCTCGACGGCCATCCGGAAGGTGAGGGCGTCGTTGAGGTCGCCGCCCATCTGGGCGAGGGCCCGCCTGAGGTCGGACTGCCGGGGCTTCGGCCGCTCGTAGGTGACGAACGTCCCGCCGAAGCGGCCCCGGCGGGACTCGACGTAGCCCTCCTGCTGGACGGCCCGGATCGCCTCGCGGAGCGTGACGCGGCTGACGCCGAGGAGGGGGGCCAGCTCGCGTTCGGGCGGGAGCCGCTCGCCGCGGTCGACGACGCCGAGCTTGATCGCCTGGAGGAGGCGCTCGACGGTCTCCTCGAACGCGTTGCCGGTGCGGACGGGCCGGAACACCGCCGCGGCCGCCAGGTCGGCGACGCCGGAGCCGGGGGCGTCCGCGCCGGGCGCGCGGGGGTCAGGCTCGGGTGCGGGCATGACCGTCCTTCGGTCCGCGGGGGGCTTCGGGCTCCACGTTACATGTGCGTTTCGTCGTCGTTCGGGGGGTTGACGCGGGACCCCTCCGCAAACATTAATGGTCTGTCATTAGCCCATTGCGGCTGTGTCGAAACCCCCCGTGGCACGCGAGGAGGTGCTCGTGAGCATCGACGAGCACAAGGCATCCCCCGATCCCATGTCCGACGACGAGAAACGGCTGCACGAGCTGGGCTACGCCCAGGAACTCAGCCGGTCCATGTCCGGCTTCTCCAACTTCGCGGTCTCGTTCACCATCATCTCGGTGCTGTCGGGCTGCCTGACCTCCTACACCATCGGCCTCAAGGGCGGCGGCCCCGTGGTCATCACGTGGGGCTGGCTCGGCGTCGGCGCGATGACGCTGCTGGTCGCGCTCGCGATGGCCGAGGTGTGCTCCAGCTACCCGACCGCCGGCGGCCTGTACTACTGGGCGGCCAAGCTCGCCCCGTCGAACGGCCCGGCGTGGTCGTGGTTCACCGGCTGGTTCAACTTCATCGGCCAGGTCGCGGTGACCGCCGCGATCGTCTACGGGTCGGCGGCCTTCCTGAACCCGCTGCTGGACCTGCAGTTCGGCTACGGCGTGACGCTCGGCCACACGTTCCTGCTGTTCGCGATCCTGCTGGTCGTGCACGCGCTGCTGAACCAGTTCGGCGTGAAGCTCGTGTCGGTCCTGAGCAGCGTGAGCGTCTGGTGGCACGTGCTCGGCGTCGCGTTCGTGGTGGGGGTGCTGGCGGTCAAGCCGTCGCACCACCAGTCCGCCGGATTCGTGTTCGGCAAGTTCGTCAACGAGACGGGCTGGCAGTACGGCGCGTACGCGGCGCTGATCGGCCTGCTGCTGTCGCAGTACACGCTGACCGGCTACGACGCGTCCGCGCACATGACCGAGGAGACGCACGACGCGGCGCGGTCCGGGCCGAAGGGCATCGTGAACTCGGTGCTGATCTCGGTCGTCGCGGGCTGGGTGCTGCTGCTCGGCGTCACCTTCGCCATCCAGGACTACGGCAAGGCGGTCGAGGGCGGCCCCGCGGAGATCTTCATCGCGGCGACCGGCGACACGATGGGCAAGCTGCTGATCCTGGTCTCGTTCGGCGCGCAGTTCTTCTGCGGGATGTCCTCGGTGACGGCGAACTCCCGGATGATCTACGCGTTCTCGCGGGACGGGGCGCTGCCGTTCTCGTCCTTCTGGCACCGGATCAACAAGCGCAGCCGGACCCCCACCAACGCGATCTGGCTGGCCGCCGGGGGCGCGTTCGTGCTGGCCCTGCCCGCGATCTGGAACCTGACCGCGTACCTGGCGGTGACGTCGGTCGCGGTGATCGGCCTCTACATCGCCTACGTGATCCCGACGTTCCTGCGGCTGCGGCAGGGCAAGGACTTCAAGCCCGGCCCGTGGAGCCTCGGCAGGTGGAGCAAGCCGATCGGCACGCTCGCCGTGGTCTGGGTCGTCGTCATCTCGATCCTGTTCGTCCTGCCGCCGGCGAAGCCGATCACCAAGGACACCTTCAACTACTCGCCCATCGCGATCCTCGTCGTCCTCGGCGGCGCGGGCCTGTGGTGGGTGCTGTCGGCCCGCAAGTGGTTCACCGGCCCCAAGGTGCAGGGCAGCGCCGAGGAGCTGGCGGCCATCGAGCAGGAACTCCAGTCGCTGGGCTAGCCCGTTAGGAGACCGGACACGTGACCACATCGCTCACCCTCGACGAGCTGCGCGGGGAGGCGGCGGAGGGCCGGATCGACACCGTGATCGTCGCGATCACCGACATGCAGGGGCGCCTGCAGGGCAAGCGGCTGTCGTCCCGCTACTTCCTGGAGGAGGTGGCCGGGCACGGCTCGGAGGGCTGCAACTACCTGCTGGCCGTCGACGTCGACATGAACACGGTGGACGGCTACTCCATGTCGTCCTGGGAGCGGGGCTACGGCGACTTCGTCATGCGCCCCGACCTCGGGACGCTCCGCCGGGTCCCCTGGCAGGAGGGCGCGGCGCTGGTCCACGCCGACATCGTGTGGGAGGACGGGTCCGACGTGGCGCCCTCGCCCCGGCAGATCCTGCGCCGCCAGCTCGGCCGGCTGGCGGAGCGGGGCTGGGGCGCCTACGTCGGGACGGAGCTGGAGTTCGTCGTCTACCAGGACTCCTACGAGGACGCCTGGCGGAAGGCGTACCGGGACCTCACCCCGGCGAACCAGTACAACGTGGACTACTCGCTGCTCGGCGGCGCCCGCGTCGAGCCGCTGCTGCGCCGGATCCGCAACGGCATGACCGGCGCGGGGATGTACGTCGAGTCGGCCAAGGGCGAGTGCAACCTCGGCCAGCACGAGATCGCGTTCCGGTTCGACGAGGCGCTGCGGACGTGCGACAACCACGTCCTGTACAAGACCGGCGCGAAGGAGATCGCCGCCCAGGAGGGCATGTCGATCACCTTCATGGCGAAGCCGAACGAGCGCGAGGGCAACTCCTGCCACGTGCACATCTCGCTGCGCGACGCCGACGGGACGCCCGTCCTCGCCGGGGACGGCCCGCACGGGCTGTCGAAGATCGGCGAGCACTTCATCGCGGGGCAGCAGGCGTGCCTGCGCGACTTCACCCTGCTGTACGCGCCGAACATCAACTCCTACAAGCGCTACCAGCCGGGCTCGTTCGCGCCCACCGCGATCAAGTGGGGTGTGGACAACCGGACGTGCGCGCTGCGGCTCGTCGGGCACGGGCCGTCGCTGCGGATCGAGAACCGGGTGCCGGGCGGCGACGTCAACCCTTACCTGGCGGTGTCGGCGCTGGTCGCGGCGGGCCTGCAGGGCATCGAGAACGAGCTGCCGCTGGAGGAGCCGTACGCGGGCAACGCGTACGCGACCGACGCGGAGACGGTGGTCGGGACGCTCCGCGAGGCGGCGGCCGACTGGGAGCGCAGTTCGCTGGCCGCCGACGCGTTCGGCAAGGAGGTCGTCGAGCACTACGCCAACTACGCGCGCGTAGAGCTGGACGCCTACGACCGCGCGGTGACGGACTGGGAGATGTTCCGCGGCTTCGAGCGCCTGTAGCCGCGGGCCACGCGTGACCGGACCACGTTCGCTCGCGGCGGGCCGCCGCCATGGGGCGGCTTATGGCGGCGGCCCGCCGCGGGCCGGCGACGTATCGAGGGGGACATGAGCGAGTTCGAGGTTCTGAATCCGGCGACCGAGGAGGTCGTGGAGGTCGTCGCGCTGGCGTCGGCGGACGAGACCGACGCGGCGGTGGAACGGGCCAAGCGGGCGTTCCCGGCGTGGCGGGACGTGGCGCCGGGCGACCGGGCGCGGCTGCTGCGGGCGTTCGCCGAGCAGGTCGACGCGCACCTGGAGGAGCTGGCCGCGCTGGAGGTCCGCAACGCCGGGCATCCGGTCGGGCAGGCCCGCTGGGAGGCCGGCAACCTGCGGGACGTCCTGCACTACTACGCCGCCGCGCCGGAGCGGCTCGCCGGGCGGCAGATCCCGGTGCCGGGCGGGGTGAACGTGACGTTCGCCGAGCCGCTCGGCGTCGTCGGCGTGATCGTGCCGTGGAACTTCCCGATGCCGATCATGGGCTGGGGCATGGCGCCGGCGCTCGCCGCGGGCAACACGGTGATCGTCAAGCCGGCGGAGCTCACCCCGCTCACCGCCCGCCGCGTCGGGGAGCTGGCGCTGGCGGCGGGGCTGCCGGAGGGCGTGCTGCAGGTGCTGCCGGGCGCCGGGCCGGTGGCGGGCCGCCGGCTGGTCGACCATCCGGACGTCCGCAAGATCGTCTTCACCGGCTCGACGCGGGTCGGCAAGGAGATCATGCAGGCGTGCGCGCCGGGCGTGAAGAGGCTGACGCTGGAGCTCGGCGGCAAGTCCGCCAACATCGTCTTCGCGGACGCCGACCTGGAGAAGGCCGCCGCGACCGCCCCGTACGCGGTGTTCGAGAACGCCGGCCAGGACTGCTGCGCCCGCTCCCGCATCCTGGTGGAGCGGCCCGTCTACGACCGGTTCCTCGAACTGCTCGAACCGGCCGTGCACGGCGTCGCGGTCGGCGATCCGCGCGACGCCAAGACCGAGGTCGGGCCGCTGATCAGCGCCGCGCACCGGGACCGTGTCGCGTCGTACGTGCCCGACGGCGCGCCCGTCGTGATCCGCGGCTCGGCGCCCGAGGGCCCCGGCTTCTGGTTCCCGCCGACCGTCCTCGCCACCCCCGACCACGCGACGCTCCCGGCCTGGCACGACGAGGTGTTCGGGCCGGTCGTCACCGTCGTCCCGTTCGAGGACGAGGCCGACGCGTACCGGATCGCCAACGACACGCCCTACGGGCTGTCCGGCTCCATCTGGACCCGCGACATCGGCCGCGCCCTGCGCGCCTCCCGCGCCGTCGAGGCCGGGAACCTGTCGGTGAACTCCCACTCGTCCGTGCGGTACTGGACGCCGTTCGGCGGGTTCAAGCAGTCCGGCCTCGGCCGCGAGCTGGGCCCGGACGCGCTCGACGCGTTCACCGAGACCAAGAACGTCTTCATCGCCGCCGACTGAGCCCGGCCGGCACCCGGCCGGCACCCGCCCCGCAAGCCCCCCGCAAGCCCCACAAGCCTCCGCAAGCCCCGCGAGTGACAGGAGAGAGAGCAGCATGCAGCGTCTGGAAGGCCGGGTGGCCGTCGTGACCGGCGGCGCCAGCGGCATCGGCCTGGCCACCGCGCGCCGTTTCGCCGCCGAGGGCGCGAAGGTCGTCGTCGCCGACGTCGACGAGACCGCCGGCAAGAGCGCCGCCGACGAGCTCGGCGGACTGTTCGTCGAGGTGGACGTGACCAGCGAGGACGCGGTCGAGGCCCTGTACCGGACGGTCCACGGCGCCTACGGGCGCGTGGACGTCGCGTTCAACAACGCCGGGATCTCGCCGCCCGACGACGACTCGATCCTGGAGACCGGCCTGGACGCCTGGAAACGCGTGCAGGACGTCAACCTGACCAGCGTCTACCTGTGCTGCAAGCACGTCATCCCGTACATGCTGGAGCAGGGCAAGGGATCGATCATCAACACCGCGTCGTTCGTCGCGGTGATGGGCGCGGCGACCTCGCAGATCTCCTACACCGCGTCCAAGGGCGGCGTGCTGGCGATGTCGCGGGAGCTGGGCGTGCAGTTCGCGCGGCAGGGCATCCGGGTGAACGCGCTGTGCCCCGGCCCCGTCAACACCCCGCTCCTTCAGGAGCTGTTCGCCAAGGACCCCGAGCGGGCGGCGCGGCGCCTCGTCCACGTCCCCGTGGGGCGCTTCGCGGAGGCGTCGGAGATCGCCGCGGCGGTCGCGTTCCTGGCGTCGGACGACGCGTCGTTCATCACGGCGTCGGAGTTCCTGGTGGACGGCGGCATCTCCGGGGCCTATGTGACGCCCCTCTAGGGCGCCCGCTATGCGCAGCGGTGCTAACCGGCCCGCGTTTTCTTGGCACGCCCGTCGGTAGGCGCACGCGCGGCCTTCTGCGCATCATGGCGCTTTCCACCCCGGTCTCTGGAGAAGTGATCCTGTGAAGCGCAGTCTCGTGGCGGTACTGGCGTTGTCGCTCGCGCTCGGCGGATGCGGCGGCTCGGACCACAAGAAGAGCGCCGCCTCGTCGCCCACCACCGCCGCGCCGGCCCCGGCGGCGTCGTCCGCGCCGCCGGGGGGTTCCGGGGCGTCCGGCGCCTCGAAGGGCACGGGGGCCGTGCCCACCGCCCCCGGCGGGAACGGGACGGCGCAGGCCGCGCAGAAGTTCAACGACTGCGTGCGCAAGCACGGGATCACGATGCCCAGCCCGCACCCGAGCTCGACGCCGTCGAAGGCCGAGCTGGCCAAGATCAAGGCGGCGCTGCAGGCGTGCGTGAAGGCGATGTCCGGCACCCCCGCCGCCACACCGAAGTAGCGGCCGCGCGGCGGCCCGGCAGGGCGGCTCGGCCGGAGCACGCGCCGCCTCCGGCCGCGCCGCCGGCCCGGCGCGGCGGCCGCTGGTCGCACGGCGTTGCCGCTGCTAGCCTGGGCGCGACGCCGTTGATCCCGTGCGGGAGAGTTCCACGCAGCCGGCGTGGGACGCCGAAGGAGCAAATCCTCCCCGGAACCTCTCAGGCCCACGGACCGCACGGACCAGGCGACCTCTGGAAAGCGGGGACCCCGTCCCCCGCCGAAGGTGAAAGCCCGCGCCGCGTCCCGTACGGGGCGGCGGGTGAAGCTCTCAGGCGCCGATGACAGAGGGGGAGGCACCGATACGCCCGGTGCGCGAGTGGGACGATGGACCACGCGCGCCCGCGACGAAGGAGCCGAACCGATGTCCGCCGACCCGACCCCGAAGAAGACGCCGCTGCACGACGTCCACCAGGACCTCGGCGCGAACCTCGTCGATTTCGCCGGCTACCTGATGCCGCTGCGCTACCGGAGCGAGACCGCCGAGCACCAGGCCGTCCGCACCGGCGCGGGGCTGTTCGACCTGTCCCACATGGGAGAGATCTTCCTGTCCGGCCCCGGCGCCGCCGACGCGCTGGACCACGCGCTGGTCGGCAACCTGTCGCCGATGGCGGTGGGCAAGGCCCGGTACACGATGATCTGCGACCCGGACGGCGGCGTCCTCGACGACCTGATCGTCTACCGGCTCGCCGACGAGACCTGGATGGTGGTCGCGAACGCGGCGAACGTCGCGGTGGTCCGGGAGGCGCTCACCGAGCGGGCCGCGGGCTTCGAGGCCGCCGTCGACGACCGCTCCGACGCCTACGCGCTGATCGCGCTCCAGGGCCCGCGCTCGCAGGAGATCCTCGAAGGGTTCACCGGCGCGCCGCTCGCCGACCTGCGCTACTACGCCATCCTCGCCGACCGCGTCGCCGGCGTGGACGCCCTGATCGCCCGCACCGGCTACACCGGCGAGGACGGCTTCGAGCTGTTCGTGGACGCCGCCGACGCCGTCGCGCTGTGGAAGGCGCTCGCGGCGGTCGACGGGGTCGTGCCCGCCGGGCTCTCCGCGCGCGACACGCTCCGCCTGGAGGCCGGGATGCCGCTGTACGGCAACGAGCTGACCCGGGAGACGACCCCGTTCGAGGCCGGCCTCGGCCGTGTGGTCAAACTGGACAAGGCGGTCGACTTCGTCGGGAAGGCGGCCCTGGCGGCGCAGGCGCAGACCCCCGCGGGCCGTAGGCTCGTGGGACTGGTGGCGCGCGGGCGTCGCGCGCCCCGGAAGGGGTACCGGGTCGTCGCGCCGGACGGCACGCCGTGCGGCGTGGTGACCAGCGGCGCCCCGTCGCCCACACTGGGCACGCCGATCGCCATGGCCTACCTCGACAGCGGCGTCGAGGAGGCCGGCCTCGCGGTGGACGTGCGCGGCAGGCAGGAGCCGGTCGACGTGGTCGCCCTGCCGTTCTACAAGCGTTCCTGAAACACAGTCGTCCGGGGGTGTGGGGGCCCGGCCCCCACATGGGAAGAGAGAGAAAAAGATCGTGAGCGTTCCGGAGCAGCTCCGCTACAGCGAAGAGCACGAGTGGGTGGCCGGCCTGGGTGGCGAGGACGGCATCGTCACGGTCGGCATCACCGCGCACGCCGCCGACGCGCTCGGCGAGATCGTCTACCTCGAGCTGCAGCCCTCCGAGGGCGACGCCGTCGAGGCCGGCGAGCCGTGCGGGGAGATCGAGTCGACCAAGTCGGTCAGCGACCTGTACTCGCCGGTCAGCGGCGAGATCACCGCGATCAACAGCGCGGTGGTGGACGAGCCCAAGGTGATCAACGACGACCCGTACGGCGAGGGCTGGATCTTCAAGGTGCGGATCTCCGACGAGCCGGGCGACCTGCTGGACGCCGAGTCCTACGACAAGCTGATCGAGGAGAGCTGACGTGGGTCTGTACGACTCCCTCGCCGCGGCGGACCCCGAGGTCGCCGAGGCGGTGGACGCCGAGCTGCGCCGCCAGCAGTCCACCCTCGAGATGATCGCGTCGGAGAACTTCGCGCCGGTGTCGGTGCTGGAGGCGCAGGGCTCCGTCCTGACCAACAAGTACGCCGAGGGGTACCCGGGCAAGCGGTACTACGGCGGCTGCGAGTTCGTCGACGTCACCGAGCAGCTGGCGATCGACCGCGCCAAGTCGCTGTTCGGCGCCGAGCACGCCAACGTGCAGCCGCACAGCGGCGCGCAGGCCAACACCGCGGTCTACTTCGCGCTGCTGCAGCACGGCGACACGATCCTCGGCCTCGACCTCGCGCACGGCGGGCACCTCACCCACGGGATGCGGCTGAACTACTCCGGCAAGGTGCTGAACGTGGTGCCCTACCACGTCCGCGCCGAGGACGGCCTGGTCGACATGGACGAGGTCGCCTCCCTCGCCGCCGAGCACCGGCCGAAGATGATCGTGGCGGGCTGGTCGGCGTACCCGCGGCAACTCGACTTCGCCGCGTTCCGGGAGATCGCCGACTCGGTGGGCGCGCTGCTCATGGTGGACATGGCGCACTTCGCGGGGCTCGTCGCGGCGGGGCTGCACCCGTCGCCCGTCCCGTACGCGGACATCGTCACCACCACGACGCACAAGACGCTCGGCGGCCCGCGCGGCGGCCTGATCCTCGCCCGCGAGGAGTACGGCAAGAAGATCAACTCGGCGGTGTTCCCGGGCATGCAGGGCGGCCCGCTGGAGCACGTGATCGCCGCCAAGGCGGTCGCGCTGAAGATCGCCGCGTCGGACGAGTTCAAGGCCCGGCAGGCCGTCACCGTCGAGGGCGCGAAGATCCTCGCCGAGCGGCTGCTCGCCGAGGACTCGGCGAAGGCCGGCGTGAAGGTGCTCACCGGCGGCACGGACGTGCACCTCGTCCTGGTCGACCTGGTGGACTCCGAGCTCACCGGCCGCGACGCCGAGGACCGGCTGCACGAGATCGGCATCACCGTCAACCGGAACGCGGTCCCGAACGACCCGCGCCCGCCGATGGTGACGTCCGGCCTGCGGATCGGCACGCCGGCCCTGGCGACCCGCGGCTTCACCGCCGAGGACTTCGCCGAGGTCGCCGACGTCATCGCGCTGGCGCTGCAGCCGTCCTTCGACGCCGGCGCGCTGTCGGCCCGGGTGAAGGCCCTCGCCGACGAGCACCCGCTGTACCCCGACCTGTAACTCCCACGCGCCCCCTTCCCCCTCAGGGCGGGAGGGGGGCGCGCGCTACGACGAGGTAGCACCCATGGCCATCAGCGTTTTCGACCTCTTCAAGATCGGTATCGGCCCGTCGTCCTCGCACACGGGCGGCCCCATGGCGGCGGCCCACCGCTTCGCCCGCGGCCTGCGCCGGGACGGCCTGCTGGAGCGGACCGCGTCCGTCCAGGCGGTCCTCTACGGCTCCCTCGGCCTCACCGGGAAGGGGCACGGGTCCGACAAGGCCGTCATCCTCGGCCTCGAAGGCGACAAGCCCGAGACCGTCGACGTCGACACGGTGGACGAGCGGCTCGCCGCGATCCGCGAGCGCAAGTCCCTCCGCCTGTTCGGCTCGCACGACGTGCCCTTCGCCGTCGGCGAGCACCTGGTCTTCGAGCGCAAGGAGTCGCTGCCCGGCCACCCCAACGGGATGCGGTTCACCGCGTTCGACGCGTCCGGCGACGAACTGCGCTCCAAGGTGTACTACTCGGTCGGCGGCGGCTTCATCGTGGACGAGAACGCCACCGGCGCCGACCGCATCAAGCCGGACGACACCGTCCTGCCGCACCGGTTCGACACCGCCGCCGAGCTCCTCGACCGCTGCCGCGAGACGGGCCTGTCCATCTCGGCGCTCATGCTGGAGAACGAGAAGGCGTTCGGCCGCACCGAGGAGGAGATCCGCGAGGGGCTCCTGACGCTGTGGGAGGTCATGCGGGCCTGCGTCACCCGCGGCTGCACCCGCGAGGGCCTCCTGCCGGGCGGCCTGAAGGTGCGGCGGCGCGCCCCGCAGCTGCACCGCCAGCTGTCGGCGGAGCAGGCGTCCGACCCGCTGCACGCGATGGACTGGGTCACGCTCTTCGCGCTCGCCGTCAACGAGGAGAACGCCGCTGGCGGGCGCATCGTCACCGCCCCGACCAACGGCGCCGCCGGCATCATCCCTGCCGTCCTGCACTACCACGACCGGTTCGTGCGGGGCGGCGACGACCAGAGCGCCGTCCGGTTCCTGCTCACCGCCGGTGCGATCGGCGTGCTGTTCAAGCAGAACGCGTCGATCTCCGGTGCCGAGGTCGGCTGCCAGGGCGAGGTCGGCTCCGCCTGCTCGATGGCCGCCGCCGGGCTCACCGAGGTCCTCGGCGGCACCCCCGAGCAGGTGGAGAACGCCGCGGAGATCGGCATCGAGCACAACCTCGGCCTGACCTGCGACCCCGTCGGCGGCCTCGTCCAGGTCCCCTGTATCGAGCGCAACGCGGTCGGCGCCATCAAGGCCATCAGCGCCGCCCGCATCTCGCTGCGCGGCGACGGCCGCCACTTCGTCTCCCTCGACAAGGCGATCAAGACCATGCGCGACACCGGCCGCGACATGCTCGACAAGTACAAGGAGACCTCGCGCGGCGGCCTCGCCGTCAACGTCATCGAGTGCTGAGCGGCGGCCGCGCCTCGCCGGTGGGGTCGCGGGCCTGATCCGCCGGCCGCGCGGGTCGCGCCGTGGGTTACAGCGGTGTGCCGTGGGTTACAGGGCCTTGTCGAGGGCCAGGTCGGCGGCGCGGCGCAGGGCCTGGCGGTAGCGGTCGTCGATGGTCGCCGCGGAGCAGGAGGCCATCGCGATGACGTTGCCCTTGCGCGCCACGACCTCGGCCCACGAACTGCTGGTGACGCCCTCGCAGCTCTCCTCGCCCACGCCGCCGCCGGTGGCGGGCGCCGAGGTGCAACCGAAGCTCGAGCCGCCGTGCAACGCCTTGCGCGCGTCCTCGATCCCCTTACGCGGGTCGTCGCGGTTGTAGAGGTTCAGCTGGATCTGGAAGGTGTCCGTCGGCGGGAAGAGGTCCGTGCCGAACGCGCAGAGCCTCCACTCCCCGTACTGGTCGGCGCTGTTCCGCGGGATGCGCTTGCCCTTCGCGGCGCCCATGTCGGCCAGGACCCGCTTCCCCGCGCTCGAGTCGTAGATCGAGCACATGTCCGCCGGGAGGGACGACACGGCGGCGGGCCTCTCGTGGCGCAGCACCTGCCGCACCACGAAGACGCCGCCCGCCACCAGGGCCGCGACGACCGGCAGCGCGATGGCGGCCGTCAGCCACGGCCAGACCCGGCGGCGGCGGCGCGCTTCGCCCGGAGGAAGGCCCGGCTGCGGCCAGCCCGGCGGTGCCGTCCACGGTGCCTGCTGCGGCACGGTGCCGGCGAGCCCGGAGGCGAGAAGCGGCGACGCGGGAGGCGGTGCCTCGGGCGGAAGAGGCACGGACGCGTGAGGCGGCGACACGGACGCGGACGCGGACGACGCGGCGGCGGGAAGCGTGTCGACGGGCTGCCAGGCGGTCCGCGCCGTCAGGCGGGAGATCACCTCCGCCGCCGTCGGCCGCTCGGCGGGGTCTTTGGCGAGGCAGGACGCGACCAGGTCGCGCAGCCACCCGTCCAGGCCCGACAGGTCCGCGTCCTCGCTGAGGATCTGGTGGAACAGCGCCTGCACGCCGTCCCGCGCGAACGCCGGATGCCCGGTCGCGGCGAACACCATGGTCGCGCCCCAGGAGAACACGTCCGCCGCGGCCGTGGCGGGGCGGCCCTCGATCTGCTCGGGCGCCATGTACGCCGGTGTCCCGATCGGGCCCCTGGTCAGCGAGGACGTGACGTCCACCTCGCGCGCGATCCCGAAGTCGATGACCCGCGGGCCGTCCGGGCCGAGCAGCACGTTGTGCGGCTTGAAGTCCCGGTGCACGACCCCCGCGGAGTGGACGGCGGCGAGCGCGGTCGCCGTGTCGATGGCCAGCCGCTCCAGCGCCGCGCCCCGCCGCGGCCCTTCGGCCTTCACCGCGTCCTGCAGCGACGGGCCGTCCACGTACTCGCTGACCACGTAGGCGGAGGCCGGATCCAGCCGGACGTCGAGGACGCGCACCGTGCAGAAGGGCGCGACCCGCCGGGCCGTCTCGACCTCCCGGCCCAGCCGCCGCAGCGCCTCCTCGTCCAGCCCGCGCAGCACCTTGACCGCGACCGGCTCGCCGCCGGCCCCGCGCCCGAGGTAGACGACGCCCTGCCCGCCCTCGCCGAGCCGCCCCTCGATCTCCCAGGAACCGACGTGCGTCGGATCACCGGCCCTCAACGGCATCGCGGACATCTCGCACCTTCCTGAAGATGTCCACTCTTCTATCGCATTCCGCCGTCTTTCCGGGGTCAGGACGTCAGCGCGCCCCGCCCCGTCGGCGAGTGGGCGCCGGGACGCGCCTCGTTGCCGCAGTGCCGGCAGATCACCATCGGGCTGAGGGTCTCGCCGCAGGAGTGCTGCCAGCGGACCGGCGGGTCGTCGGGGTGCAGGTGCCGGTCGCCCCACGCCATCAGGACGATCAGCACGTCGCACAGCTCCCGCCCCGCCGCCGTGAGGTGGTACTCGTAGCGGACGGGGTGGTCGCTGTAGCGCTCGCGGCGGACGATCCCGTTCGCCTCGAGCTTGCGGAGCCGGGTCGTGAGGATGTCGCGGGCCGCCCCGGTGTTGCGGGCGATCCGGTCGAACCGGCGGACGCCGTAGCTGAGCTCCCGGATCGCGAGCAGCGTCCAGCGCTCGCCGACGATGTCGAGGGTGTCGGCGATGGAGCACTCGCGGGGATGGGCGTCCTTCGGCATACCGGAAGCCTAGCCGCCGGTTCCGAACGCCCCGCCGGACACGATCGGCCCGCCTGCCACGATCGGCCCGCCTGCCACGTTCGGTCGGCTGGTCACAGGCGCTCGACGATCGTCGCGTTGGCGAGGCCGCCGGCCTCGCACATCGTCTGGAGGCCGTAGCGCCCGCCGCGGTCCTCCAGGGCGTGCAGCAGCGTCGTCATGATGCGGGCGCCGCTCGCGCCGAGCGGGTGGCCGATGGCGATCGCGCCGCCGCGGACGTTGACGCGCGCGAGGTCGGCGCCGGTCTCGCGCTGCCAGGCGAGCACGACCGGGGAGAACGCCTCGTTCACCTCGAACAGGTCGATGTCGTCCAGGGTCAGGCCGCCCCTGGCCAGCACCTTCTCCGTCGCCGGGATGATCGCCGTCAGCATCAGCAGCGGGTCGTCGCCGGTGACCGCGAACGCGTGGAACCGGGCGCGGGGGCGCAGGCCGAGCCGCTCCGCCACGTCCGCGCCCATGACCAGGACGGCGGCGGCGCCGTCGTTGATCGGGGACGCGTTCCCGGCGGTGACCTTCCATCCGATCTCGGGGAACCGCGCCGCCGTCCGCTCGTCGTAGTAGGCGGGCCTGAGACCGGCGAGGATCTCCGGTGACGTGCCGGGCCGGACGGTCTCGTCGCGCTGCCCGCTCCAGGCGACCTCGCGGTCGAACTCGCCGTTCTTCCACGCCTCGGCGGCGCGGCGGTGCGACTCGTAGGCGTACGCGTCGAGCTCCTCGCGGGACAGGTCCCACTTCGCGGCGATCAGCTCGGCGCTGATGCCCTGCCCGACGAGGCCGTCCGGGTACCGCTCCTTGAGCATCGGGCCGAACGGGTCGCTGCCGGGCAGCACGCTCGACCCCATCGGCACCCGCGACATCGACTCCACGCCGCACGCGATCGCGATGTCGTACGCGCCGCTCTGCACGCCCTGCGCGGCGATGTGCAGCGCCTGCTGGGACGAGCCGCACTGCCGGTCGACGGTCATGCCCGGCACGGTCTCGGGGAACCCGGCCGCCAGGACGGCGGTCCGGGTGATGTTGAGGGCCTGGTCGCCGACCTGGGTGACGACGCCGCCGATCACGTCGTCCACCTGCGCGGGGTCGATCCCGGACCGTTCGACGAGCGTCCTCAGCGTCCGCGCCAGCAGGTCGGCCGGATGGTCGGCGTGCAGCGCGCCGCCCGGCTTGCCCTTGCCGACCGGCGTGCGCACCGCTTCCACGATCACCGCGTCCCGCATGACCACCTCCGTTGTGTTCTCCAACTTACTGTCCAGTATCCGCCCAGCGAGTTGGAAAACACAACCCACTGGGGAGCGTGCCGCCTCTCACATTTCCTCCGCCTGGACGGATCCGGCGGAGTCGCCGGGCGGAGCGGCGGCCGAGGGTCGGGGGCGGCGGACCAGGAGGCAGGCGGCGGCCGTCGCGAGGGTCGCGAGGAGGACCAGCCGCCAGCCGTCGTCGAACGCGCCCGCCCCGCCCGGTGCGGCGTCCGAGCCCAGTGCGGCGATCAGCATCGCGACGCCGAGGACGGTGCCGATCTGCCGCGCCATCGTGACCATGCCGGAGCCGGTGGAGAAGTCCCGGGGCGGCAGCGCGGACACCGCCGCGCCGACGAGGGTGGGGAGCGCCAGCCCGACGCCGACTCCGGTGAGCAGCATCCCGGGCAGCATGCCGGCGGCGTAACCGTCGTCCGGGGTCATCATCCACGTCCACCACGCGATGCCCGCCGCGAAGGCCGCGCAGCCGGCGATCGCGATGGGGGCCGCGCCGGTGCGCCGGGCCAGCGGACCCGCGCCGACGGCGAGGCCCGGGACCATCAGCGGGCCGGGCGCGATCGCGAGGCCCGTCCGCAGCGCGGACCAGTGCCAGACCTGCCGGCACCACAGGACCGCCGAGAGCAGCATCGCGGCGAACGCGACCGCGAAGAGCAGGTTCGCCACGGACGCCGGGGCGAAGCCGGGGACCCGGAGCAGCCGCAGCGGCAGCACGGGCTCGGGATGCCGCGCCGACCGGTGCACGAACAGCACCAGCAGAACCGCCGCCGCCACCAGCGTCCCGATGACGCCTCCGGAGCCCCAGCCCCAGTCGTTGCTCTTGACCAGCGCGAGCGCGAGCGCGGCGATGCCCGCCGTCAGCAGTCCCGCCCCGGCAAGATCAGGCCGCACCGCCCGCGAGCCCACCCCGGCGTGATCAGGCCGCGCCGCCCGCGCGGCCAGCGCACCACCCTGGCCCGGCGCACCACCTTGGCCCGAGGCGCCGCCTTGGCCCGGCACGCCGCCCTCGTCCAACGCGCCGCCCTGGGCCAGCGCACCGCCCTGGCCCGGCACGCCGCCTTGGCCCGGCACGCCGCCCTCGTCCAACGCGCCGCCTTGGCCCGGCGCACCGCCTTGCGCCAGCGCACCGCCTTGCGCCAGCGCACCGCCTTGCGCCAGCGCACCGCCTTGGCCCGGCGCACCACCCTGGGCCAGCGCACCGCCTTGGGCTGGGGCACCGCCTTGGGCTGGGGCACCGCCTTGGGCTGGGGCACCGCCTTGGGCTGGGGCACCGCCTTGGGCTGAGGCACCGGCTTGGGCTGGGGCGGCGGCTTGGGCTGGGGCGGCGGCTTGGGCTGGGGCGGCGGCTTGGGCCGGTGAGCGGATGACGCGCGGGCCGGCCAGCAGCACGGCGATGCCGGCGGGAACGTTGACGAGGAACACCCAGCGCCAGTCGAGCTGGGTGAGCAGGCCGCCGGCGACGGGGCCGAGCGCGGCGGCGAGGCCGCTCATCGCGGTCCAGGCGCGGACGGCGGCGAGCCGGCGTGCGGACGGCGCGGCGGCGACGAGCAGCGCGAGCGAGGACGGGGTCAGGAACGCGGCGCCCGCCGCCTGGACGGCGCGCGCCCCGACCAGGGACCAGACATCCGGCGCCACCGCGCACAGCGCGGACGCGACGGTGAAGACGGCGATGCCGCCCAGGTAGGCCCGCTTGGGCCCGGTGCGATCGGCGAACCGTCCGGCGGGAACGAGCAGCGCGGCGAACACGACCGCGTAGGCGTTGAGGATCCAGGACAGGGACGACAGCGACGCCCCCGTGAAGTGCCGCCCGACGTCCGGGAGCGCGACGTTGACGATGAAGACGTCCAGGTTGGCCATGGCGACACCGGCCGCCACGACTGCGAAGACCACACCGAACCGTCCCGCATCCGGTGAAGCCGGTGCGGGGTCTAGCCGAGGCGAAAGCGGAGTCGACGGCGGAGTCGAGGGCGAGGTTGAGGTCGGAGTCGGGGGCGGGGTTGGGCGGGGCGGGGGTGAGGGGGTGGCGGGCGGCATGGCGCTCCTGGTGAGTTGTGTTTTCCAACCATCAAAGCGGAGTAGGTTGGAAAACACAACTCACTGATCGCGAGGGAACGGCCGCCGCACAAAGAACCCGGGGGCGCGGCGTCGCCGCACCCCCGGGTCTTCGGGCCGCTCTAGCGGGAGGGGCCCATGCCGTGGTCCGTCTGTTCCTTCCATGCGTCGAAGGGCCCCTCGACGGAGCCACCCGGAATTGGCAGGTCGACCAAGCGAGCCTCCTCATTCCCTCGACGTCATGTTCACTACAAGACGCTAGTCGGGCAAACCACCCTTCACGCCCAACAGGCCCCAAAGGTGTCGCCAAAGGTCAGAGCAGCGTGTCCGCCCGCTCGCCCTTCACCAGCCGCAGCCGCACCACCGCCGGCACCGACTCGCGGCCCAGCGCCGCCGCCAGCCGCGGCATCCCCTCCTCCTCGATGCGGCTCCGCAGTTCCGCGGGATCCGCGCGCCGCCCGTACGCGACGTTCAGCCGCAGTTCCGGGCGCCGCGACGAACCGATCAGCCGGGCCCGCACCGTCCGCACCCCCGGGTACTCGCCGACCTCGGACTCCAGCGCGTCCGTCACCGCCTTCCCGGACAGGCGCGTCCGCCCGCCGGCGGCGTCCGGCTCCATCGTCAGCCCCGGCAGCCGTCCCGGTCGGCCCTGCGCGAACAGCCAGGCCAGCCCGAGCAGCGCCAGCACGATCACCGCCGCCGCGACCGCCGGCCAGAACCAGTCGTGCTCAGCGGCGTACCGCCGGACGGTGCCGCTGAACACCGGGCCGGTCGCCCGGCCGTGGCCGAACACGCCGGCCCCCCGCGCCAGCCCCGCCCCGCCCACGGCGATCATGAGCGCCCCGACCAGGACCAGCCCGGTCCGGTTGAGATGAGCGGGCCCCCGGTTCATCCGCGCCCCCTGACCGTTCGGTCCCCCGCCATCTAGGTCTCCTTGCGCTTCATCCGCACCTTCACGGTCCGGGGTTGCAGCGGCCGTATCCGCTCCAGGCACGCGCGCACCGCGTCCGTGACGCCGTCCTCCAGCCCCCGCGCGTCGCGCACCGGCGTCTCCGCGACCACCGTCACGCGCCTGGGCCGCAGCCGGACCCGCCGGACCCGCGACACCCCGGTCGCGTCCTCCGCCGCCGCCGCGATCGCCCGGCACAGTCCGCGTTTGCTGACGCCCATCACCACGTCCGGCACGCGGCCGTGCAGCGGGACGACCCGCGACCGCCCGGGCAGCAGCCCCGCCAGCAGGAACACCAGCCCGACCAGCACCAGCCCTCCGCTGATCGCCCGGGTGACCCACCCGTCCCACCGGACGTCCAGCAGCTCCCGGTAGGCGATGACGTGCAGCGACGACCCGAACATCGCGGAGAGGACGTCGATCGCGGCGATCACCGACGCCGCGGTCAGCAGCAGCGCCGCGAGCGAGCCGATCCGGACCCGCCGCGACCGGAACGCGTGCCGCGCCGCCCGGTCCGCCCGCCGCTCCCCCGACGTCCGCGTGCCGTGCGCCGGCACCCGCCGCTGTCCGGCATGCGTGATCATGACACGGTCCTCCCGCCGGGCCGCTCCAGCTCGGCCACGTCGATGTCCACCTGCCGCACGGTGAGCCCGGTCAGCGACTCGACCCGCGTGCGGACGCCCTCGCGCACCCGGCGCGCCACGTCCCGCACCGGCATCGGGTACTCCACCGACAGCGCCACCTTCGCCGTGACGACCTTCCCGTGCACGCGCACGTCGGTGCGGGCCGCGCGGCGCCCCGGCAGCCCGACGCCGAGCACCGACCGGTCGAGGCCGCCCGACCCCGCCGTCTCCTCGGCGGCCTTCGCCACGATGCGCGCCACGACCCGGTCGCTGATCGTCGTCCGGCCCCGTTCCCCCGGCGGACGCGCCTCCCCCGCCGAACGCGCCGCATCCGGCCTGTGCTCGCCGGCAGGTATGTGGCCCTCGCCCGCGTGGGCCTCACCCGCGTGGGCCTCACCCGCGTGGGCCTCAGCGGGCGCTTGTCCGGCGCGTTCCTCGTCCGCCGCCACGCGCCCGTCAGGCTCGGCACCTTCGCTTCGCGCGCGGTCCGCCGTCATCGCGGCCGCCGGCCGGTGTTGAACGAGAACAGCTGGCGGATGTCGAGGTTCCCCTCGATCGCCCGTCCCGTCAGGAATCCGAGGCAGCCCAGGAACAGCACGATGAAGAACGGGCCGAACCCGCCGAACGCGCCCGCGAACCCGAGCGCCACCCCGAAGCCCAGCCCCACCAGGGGCCATATCGGAATCACGTCGCTCCCCCTTCGGCGATGTCGCCGATCAGGACGTGCACCGGGCGGTCCCCGGCGAGCGGGCGCACCGCCCGCCGCACGTCCTCGGCCGTCTCCGGCAGCGGCCGCTCCACCAGCGCCACCACCCCGACCTCGATCTCCGCGTCCCGGACGGCGACGCCGGCGAGCGGCCGCCCCGCCCGGTACGTCATGATCCGCGCCCGCGGCCCGGCGGTCAGCCCGGCCACCGACCGGCAGCCGGTCACCGCCTCCGCGACCCGCTCCACGAGCCGCCCCTTGCCGTCCGGATCCTCACGGGCCCGCTCGGTGCCCTGCCGTGCCGCCGCGGTTCCGGTCGCCGCGCGGGGCGGCGGGCTCTGCGGGACGGGCGGGATCCGGGCATGGGCCTGGCGGCCCGCGCCCTCCGCGGCGGCGGGCCGCGTCCTCCGGGTCCGGGCCGTCATAGCACCCGGGGGCCCGTCGGCTGCTCGGGTTCCTCGCGGTCGTCGCCCGGCAGGTGGATGTCGTCGACCGTGATGTCGACCTCCACGACCTCCAGCCCGCACATGTGCTCGACCTGCCCGATCACGTTGGAGCGGACCGCGTTGGCGAGATCGGGGATCGAGGCCCCGTAGTCGACCACGAGGTCGATGTCGATCGCCGCCTGCCGCTCCCCGACCTGCACCCCGACGCCCTGCGTCGGATCGGCGGCGACGCCGGGAAGCCGCTCCTTCACCGAGCCGATCGTGCGGCTCATCCCCGCGCCCATCTCGTGCACGCCGCCCACCTCGCGGGCCGCCATGCTGGCGATCTTGGCCACCACCACGTCGGCGATCTCGGTGCGGCCGCCGGACGTCACCAGCTCGCTCGACCCGCCGGAACGGGCGCGGCGCAAGCCCTCGTCGGGCCGGTCCTGCGTGGCGACCGTGCCCTCCCTGCGTCCCTCATCCTGGCTCACGGTGTCCCCCCGATGCGTCGGCAATGTGCGATTGATGCTCAGCGCGGATCACACCAAACCCGTACGGCGCGGGCGAATGGCCAGGTCAAGAGGGTTTTACATGCGAAACGGGGGCCGGCGGCGGCACGCCGCCGGCCCCCGCCGCGAAGGGCGGCTAGCCCTTGAACATCGCGCGCATCTTGCGGGCGGCGTCGCCCGGCTTGACCTTGCGCGGCTTGTCCCCCGCGCGTCCGGCGTCGTCGGCGGCCTCCCCGTTGCGGGCCGTGCGGGCCGGGCGCGCCGGGCGGGCCTCGCCCGACTCGTTCCTCCGCTCCGGTTCGGCGGTCCTGCGGTCCACCTTGTCGTTCAGGTCACCCACGACAACTCCCCCGATGTCGCTGACGGATCGTTCGTCCCGTAGGTACCCCGCGGCGCGCCCCTCTACCCCGGGTAGAAGCGGACCTCCGGCCGGCCGACCTGCCCGTAGTGCGGACGGCGCGTGGCCAGGCCGTTCTCGGCGAGGTACTCCAGGTAGCGGCGCGCGGTGACGCGGGACACCCCGGTGAGGTCCGCGGCGGCCGCCGCCGACAGCCCCTCCGGCGCCCCCGTCAGCACCTCGGTGATCGCGTCGAGCGTCTCGCCGCTCATCCCCTTCGGCAGCGACCGGTGGTCCGGCGTCCGCAGCGTCGCCAGCATGCCGTCCACATCGGCCTGCCCCGACACCTCGCCCGAGCCCACCAGCTGCTCCCGGTACCGCGCGTACCGGACGAGCTTGTCGCGCAGCGACGCGAACGTGAACGGCTTCAGCAGGTACTGGACGACCCCGACCGACACCGCCGAACGGATCACCGCGAGGTCTCGCGCGGACGTCACCGCGATGACGTCGACCTCGCTGCCCCCGGCCCGCAGCGCCCGGCAGACCGTCAGGCCGTGGGTGTCGGGAAGGTAGAAGTCCAGCAGGACGACGTCGACCCGCGTCCCCTGGCAGAACCGCAGCGCGTCCGCGCCCGAGTGCACCACCCCCGCGACCGCGAACCCCGCGACCTGCTCGACGTACGAGCGGTGCGCCTCCGCCGCGACGGGGTCGTCCTCCACGATCAGCACCGAGATCATCGGGCCTCCACCGGCAGCCGGACGGTGAACACCGCGCCCTCGCCGGCGCCACCGGCGACCTCCACCGTGCCCCCGTGCCGCCGGACCGCCCGGCCGACCAGCGCCAGGCCGAGCCCGTGCCCCACCGGGCCGCCCGACGACTTCGTCGTCCAGCCCCGGCGGAACATCTCCGGGACGTCCGCCGGATCCACCCCCGGGCCGCTGTCGGCGACCCGCAGGACGAGCCGCCCCTCCTCCCGGCGGACGCTCACCCGGACCCGCGGCGGCCGCACCCCCGCGTTCTCCACCGCCGCGTCCACCGCGTTGTCGATCAGGTTCCCGAGGATCGTGACCAGGTCGCGCGGCTCCACCACCCCGTCGATCGCGGTGTCCTCCGCGATCTCCAGCTCGACGCCGCGCTCCGCCGCCTCCGCGGACTTGCCGAGCAGCAGCGCCGCCAGCACCGGCTCCCGCACCGACCCGACGACCCGGTCCGTCAGCCGCTGCGCCGCCGCCAGGTCCGCCGTCGCGAACTCCACCGCCTGCTCCGGCCGGCCGAGCTCCACCAGCGACACCACCGTGTGCAACCGGTTCGCCGCCTCGTGCGCCTGCGACCGCAGCGACTCCGCGAACCCCCGCACCGTGTCCAGCTCGCCCGTCAGCCCCTGCAGCTCCGTGTGGTCCCGCAGCGTCACCACGTTCCCCATCGCCCGGTCCCCCGACCGCACCGGTGACGTGCTGACCACCAGGACCCGCGTGTCCCCGACATGGATCTCGTCCGCGCGCGGCTCCGGCGACGTCATCGACGCCACCAGCTCCTCCGGCAGCCCCAGCTCACCGACATGCCGCCCGCCGGGACCGTCCGGCGGCAGATCGAGCAGCTCGCGCGCCGCGTCGTTGCACAGCACGACGCCCCCGCCGCGGTCCAGCAGCACCAGCCCCTCCCGCACGGCGTGCAGGATCGCCTCGTAGTACTCGAACATCCCGCGCAGCTCGCCCGGCGCCGCCCCGCGGGTCTGGCGCCGCAGCCGCGCCGCCACCAGCCAGCTCCCGCCGATCCCGATCGCCAGCACCATCGCCGCGATCCCCACCAACGCCAGCAGCCGCCGCCGCAGCTCCGCCGAGATCGCCCGGATCGTGATCCCGACCGCCACCAGCGCCACCACCCGGTGCCCGTCGCCGAACACCGGGACCACCGTCCGCACCGACGGCCCCAGCGTCCCCGTGTACGTCTCGGTGAACTCGTGACCCGCCAGCGCCCGCGCCGTGTTCCCGACGAACCGCCCGCCGATCCGCGCCGGATTCGGATGCGTGTACCGGATCCCCTCCGGACTCATGATCGTGATGAAGTCCACGCCCGTGTCGTGCCGGATCCGCTCGGCGTACGGCTGCAGGATCCGGCTCGGCGACGGCGCGGCCACCGCCGCCCGCACGTCCGGCGCGTCCGCGATGCTCTCCGCCAGCGCCGTCACCGTGTGCGCCGCCCGCTCGTCCGTGGCCCGCCGGGCGTCCAGGTACGCGAGGGTCGCCCCGACCGCCACCAGCAGCGCGACGATCGCCGCCTGCAGCGCCAGCAGCTGCCGGGCCAGGCTCCAGCGTCCGGGCGCCGCCCAACCGGGACGCCGCATCCCACCCGTACCTTTCGTTTCGGCAATGCCGTGAACGAAATGTACACAACCGTGACCGTTACCAGAAGATCGCGCATAGTGACGGGTGCATGCCCTACGACCTGCACAGCTTCCGTGTGCGCGGGCGCCCATCGTGTGCATGCGTCCGCTCCGCGGCGCATGGGCGCCTGCCCGAGCGCGGGCACCCGTCCGGGGCGCGGCGCCGCCCCCGCCCGGCGCCGCCCCGGACGGGTGTCGCGTGTTTGTTTGCATTGCCCTTGGCGTCAGGCCGCTAGACGGCCTTCCTTCGGCGGGCAATGCGTGCGATCGCAGCATCGCTCCGACTCGCCCTGGGGGCTCGCTGCGCGATCGGATTCTCGCTTCGCTCGAATCCGGCTTCGCACGCGATCGCGACGGTTCGGTTGTCGCGTGGCTGGGCCTAACCCCCGCGCCCGTTGCGGTCACCGGTTCCGCTCACGCTCACCCCTAGGACAACAAGCTCCGTGAGCACCGGCACGTCCGGTTCACCCTTGCGCGGCGCGCTCCCTGGACTCCGACAACGCCGCGCCACCGCCCCCTAATACCCTCGGCCCTGCACACCCAGCCCCACATATCTCCAGCCCTGCACACCCCGGCCCGGCACACCCCGAGCCTGGCGCACGCCGGGCCTGGCACACCCCTGCCCGGCACGTCCCAGCCCGGCGCGTTCTGGGGACGTTGGCGCGTCCCCGGGGCTTCGGCGTGCTGCGGCACGGTGCGTCCGCGGCATCCTTTCGGTCCGGGCAGGGGCTTGGCGGCGGTGGGGGTCAGGCGGTTTCCGGGTGGGGCGTCCTCGGGCGCTTCTGCTGTTGCGGGAAGGCCAGGCGGAAGCGGACGATCGCCTTCAGGTCGGGCATGCCCAGGGCGCGGCGGTAGCGCTCGACCGGGCCGGCGCCGAGCTCCCCGTACACCTCGCTGAGCAGCGCGTCGCCGGCGCAGGTCACGTGCATGACCAGGCGCGGCCGGTTGACGGTGCCGGTGAGGCGGACGCGGACGTCCTGGACGTCCGGGAGCTCCTTGGTGGTCTTGACGAGGACGTCCGCGGCGGCGCGGGCGTGCGCGCGGGTCTGCGGGTCCAGGTCGGGCCACCGCAGGTGGACGACGGTGCGGCCCTGCACGACCAGCCATAGCTGCCCGGCGAGCGCCAGGATCTCGGCGACGCCGGCGGCGGCGGCCAGGAACCACGGGCTGCCGGAGGCGAAGCGCACCAGTGCCGGGTCGAGCGGCGGGTGCCCGCCGAGACCGGACACGCCCAGGGCGAGGGCGGACGCGCCGCACAGCAGCAGCAGGGCGCCGGTCGCCGCGATCGGGATCCTCATGTCAGTCCTTCCGCCAGCCGAGCCGGACGTCGACCAGGGGACGGTGCATCGGCTCGATCCTGTCGAGGCGCGCCGTGACCGCGGTGTGCACCAGTTCCTCGAGGTTCGCCGGGTTGCGGTAGTTCGTGGCGACCCGGACGACCAGCCGGCGGCGCAGCACGCCGAGGCCGCGGGCGCGGGCGCGCTCGATGCCGGGGACGGTCAGCGCCGCGTCGGCGGCGGCCCGGCGCAGCGCGGCGCGGCGGACGACGCCCGCGAGGCGCGGGTCGGCGCCGTCCAGCGGGACGCCGCGCAGCCGCCCGGGCGCCGCGGCGAGCAGGAACAGCAGCCCGCAGCCGGCGATCGCGGCGGCGGCCTCGCGGACGCCGGCGTCGCTCCACGGGCGGTGCCGCAGCGCGTGCACGAGGGCGCCCATGCCGGGGACCGGGTGGACGCCGGAGTGCAGCGCGGCGGCGAGCAGTTCGATGGCGGCGATCCCGCCCGCGGCGGTGACCACCAGCGCGGCCGCCAGCCCGGCGAACGCGCGCCGCGGACGGAACTCGCGGACAGCCAGGCGCCGTGCCTGACGCCTGCTGCGTTCTTCCTCGATCAGGTCCTTGACCAGAGCCTCGGCCATAGCCACCCCCGTGAGCCACCGGCACGTCCGGACGATCTCTCACTACTCATAGTGAGGCAATGTCACGTGGAGTGAAACACGCCATGCCGACATCTCACGCTTTCACCTGCGCGAACGGTCAGCGGAAGACGACGGTGCGGTCTCCGTTGAGCAGCACGCGGTGCTCGGCGTGCCAGCGGACGGCGCGGGCGAGGGCGAGGCACTCGACGTCGCGGCCGACCGCCACCAGGTCCTCCGGACTGTGGGTGTGGTCCACGCGGGCGACCTCCTGCTCGATGATCGGGCCCTCGTCCAGGTCGGCGGTGACGTAGTGCGCGGTGGCGCCGATCAGCTTGACGCCGCGCTCGTGCGCCCGGTGGTAGGGGCGGGCGCCCTTGAAGCTCGGCAGGAAGGAGTGGTGGATGTTGATGATCGCGCCGGGGAGCTTGGCGCAGAAGTCGTCCGAGAGGATCTGCATGTAGCGGGCGAGGACGACGAGGTCGGCGCGGTAGTGCTCGACCAGGGCGAGGATCTCGGCCTCCTGCGCGGCCTTGCCGCCGGGCCCGGCCGGGAGGTGGTGGTAGTCGATGCCGTACGACTGGGTGAGCGGCCGCAGGTCGGGGTGGTTGGACGCGACGGCTACGACGTCGATGTCGAGGAGCCCGGAGCGCTGCCGGTAGAGCAGGTCATTCAGGCAGTGCCCGCCCTTCGACACCATGATCAGCACGCGGGGGCGTTCGGACAGGTCGTGCAGCCGCCACTCGAGGCCGAGGTCGGGGGCGAGGGACGCGAACGCGCCGCGCAGCTCGTCGGCGTCGGTGCCGGGCCGGGCGGTGAACTGGACCCGCATGAAGAAGGTGCCGGAGTCGGGGTCGCCGAACTGCTGGCTCTCCACGATGTTGCATCCGCGGTCGGCGAGCACCCCGGAGACGGCGGCGACGATGCCCGGCCGGTCGGGGCACGACAGGGTCAGCACGTATGGGTCCACGTCTCGGTCTCGCTCTCGCCGCGTAGTACCAGCTCAAAGGGGGTCCGGGTGTACGAGCTTACGCGCCGCGGGCCTGTCGCGCGCCCGTGCCGCGCCCATGCCGCGCCGGCCGGTTCGAGGCGCCCGGCGGGGTCGTGCCGCCGGGCGCCGGGACGGCGGGTGGCCGGGGTCAGGCGAGCTTGGTGAAGAACTCGCGGATGTCGGCCACCAGGAGGTCGGGGGCATCGTGGGCTGCCCAGTGGCTGCCGCGGTCGTACTCGTTCCAGTGGACGATGGTGGTGTGGTCGCGCTCGGCGAAGCGGCGCAGCGGCCGGAAGTCGTAGGCGAACGAGGCGAGGCCGATCGGGAACGTGGTCGGCTCGGTCGCCTTCTCCTCGTGGGCGTTCTCGTAATAGAAGCGGGCGGACGAGGCGGCCGTGTTGGTGAACCAGTAGATCGACGCGCTGGTCAGGATGGTGTCGGGGTCGGGGACGCCGCCGAGGAGCTGGCCGATCCAGGCGAGCTGCCCGGACGGGGAGTCGGCGAGCGCGTGCGCGAGGGTCTGCGGCTGCGCCTGCTGGGCGCGGTCGTGGATGGCGTGCTCGACGAACTGCTGGAGGAACCGCAGGTACCGCATGTCCTCGGGGCCGAGGCCCTCGAACTCGGCGGGGTCGCCGGACGGGAACGAGAAGATCTGGTTGACGTGGACGCCGATGACGGCGTCGGGGTGGCGGCGCCCGATCTCGGGGCTGACGATGGCGCCGGCGTCGTTGCCGTGCGCGCCGTACCGGTCGTAGCCGAGGCGGCGCATCAGCTCGTGCCAGGCGTCGGCGGTGCGGGCGGCGCCCCAGCCCTTCTCGGCGGTGTGGCCCGAGAAGCCGAATCCGGGCAGCGACGGGATCACGACGTGGAAGGCGGTGGACGGGTCGCCGCCGTGCGCGCGCGGGTCGGTGAGCGGGCCGATCAGGTCGAGGTACTCGGCGAAGGTGTTCGGCCAGCCGTGCGTGAGGATCAAGGGCGTCGCGTCCGGCTCCGGGGAGCGGACGTGCGCGAAGTGCACGAGCTGGCCGTCGATCTCGGTGGTGAACTGCGGGACCGCGTTGAGCCGCGCCTCGTGCGCGCGCCAGTCGTACTCGTCGCGCCAGCGGGCGACGAGGTCGCGGACGAACGAGACGGGCACGCCGTACTCCCAGCCGGGCTGCACCGGGCCGGCCGGCTCGCCGGTGGTGACCTGGTCGCGCGGGAGCTCGTCGGCGAACCGGACGCGGGCCAGCCGGTCGCGGAGGTCGTCCAGGTCGGCCTGCGGGATCTCGACGCGGAACGGCCTGATCTCGGTGTTCGCGCTGCTCTCAGCCATGGTGAACGGCCCCTTTCGATGGTGTCGCACTGCGTCCAGTCTAGCAGAACGAAGCATTCCGTTCCAGATCGGGAGCGAGTGGGTCGGGCCTTCCAACTCGGACGGCGGAGCCGGTTGGGAAATCCAACCCGACAGGTGATCCCGGCTATCTACTCATGAGTAGTTTGAGAGGAGCCGTTGAGGTTACCTTTGCACGCATGCGCCGGATCCTGGTTGCCGCATTGGCCCTGTCCCTCGTCCTCGCGGGCTGCACGAGCAAGGGCGGCGGCGGCAAGGGCGGCGGCGAGGGCGGGAAGCGGCCCGCGACGGTCGACGGCATCGCGACCGGCGCGGGGACCCACAAGGAGAAGATCGACGTGGGCACGCCCGGGCACCGGGAGTACCTGCTGCACATCCCGGCCAAGGTGGCGAACGGGAAGTGGAAGGACGGCAAGCCCGCGGACAAGCCGGCGCTGGTGCTCGCCCTCCACGGCGGCCTGGCCAACATGAACAAGATGGAGTCGCTCACCGGCTTCGACAAGATCTCCGACGACAAGGGGTTCGTCGTCGCCTACCCGGACGGGTTCATGACGACCTGGAACGCCGGGAGCTGCTGCGGCGCCGCGAAGCTCGGGCACATCGACGACGTCGGCTTCCTCGGCAAGCTGATCGGCAAGCTGACGGGCGCCGGGCTGGCCGATCCGGACCGGGTGTTCGTCACCGGCTTCTCCAACGGCGCGGGCATGGCCTACAAGCTGGCCTGCGAGAAGGCCGACAAGGTCGCGGCGATCGGGGTGGTCGAGGGGTCCCTCGTCACCACGTGCGATCCCGACCGCCCGGTGTCGGCGATGATCTTCCACGGGACGGCCGACCGGAACGTCCCGTTCAACGGCGGCGGGAACCGCGACTTCAACGACAAGCGGCCGTTCCCGCCGGTCTCGCAGGCGGTGGACTTCTGGCGGAAGGTCGGGAAGCTGCCGAAGCCGCATGAGGGCGTCAAGGCGCTCGGCGGCAACACCGACTGCCAGGCGACGGGCAAGGGCGCCCAGGGCGTCGAGGTGACGTTCTGCAAGGTCGAGGGCGGGACGCACGAGTGGCCGTCCGAGGCGGCCGAGATGCTGTGGAGGTTCTTCGACGCGCATCCGCGCAAGGGCTGACCCCTCGCCGAGGAGCCCCTTCACCGCACGCCCGACGGTACGTGAGAGCTTTTCACATTTACCGCTATTGTGGCAGTGTGGCACACATGAACCTCCGGGACCGCTACGACGCCGCGACCACCGGCCTTGAGGCGCCGTTCGCCGTCGTCGACCTCGCGGCCTTCCGCGCCAACGCCGCCGACCTGGTGCGCCGCGCCGCCGGCAAGCCCATCCGGATCGCCAGCAAGTCGGTGCGCTGCCGCGCCCTCCTGGAGGAGACGCTCGCCATGGACGGCTTCGCCGGCGTCATGGCCTTCACGCTTCCCGAGGCCCTCTGGCTCGCCAGGGAGGGCGTGAGCGACGACATCCTCGTCGCCTACCCGACCGCCGACCGCACCGCGATCGCCGAGCTGGCCGCCGACCCCGCCGCCGCCCGCGCGATCACCCTGATGGTCGACTGCCCCGAGCACCTCGACCTGATCGAGGACGCCGCCGGCGACGCCCGCGTCCGCATCTGCGTCGACATCGACGCGTCCTACCGGCCCCTCGGCGGCCGGGTCCGGATCGGCGCCCTGCGGTCCCCGCTGCGCACCCCGTCCGACGTCGCCGCGTTCACCGAGCGCATCCTCAAGCGCCCCGGCCTGCACCTGGCCGGGCTGATGGCCTACGAGTCGCAGATCGCCGGCGTCGGCGACCTGCCGCCCGGACGGCCCGCGCGGGGCCGCGTCATCCGCGCCATGCAGCAGCGGTCGCGGATGGAGCTGGCCCGGCGGCGCGCCGCGATCGTCCGCGCCGTCCGCGACCTGACCGAGCTGGAGTTCGTCAACGGCGGCGGCACCGGCAGCGTGGAGAAGACCGCCGCCGAGCGCGCCGTCACCGAGATCGCCGCGGGCTCCGGGCTGTACCAGCCGCACCTGTTCGACTACTACTCCAACTTCACCGGACGGCCCGCCGCGCTGTTCGCGCTGCCCGTCGTCCGCCGGCCCGGCCCCGGCGTCGCGACCTGCCTCGGCGGCGGCTACCTCGCCTCCGGCCCCGCCGACGACATCCGGCTCCCCCGGCCCTACCTGCCCGCCGGCCTGTCCTTCGACCCGAACGAGGGCGCGGGCGAGGTGCAGACGCCGCTGCTCGGCCGCGCGGCCGACGAGCTGCGGATCGGCGACCGGGTCTGGTTCCGGCACACCAAGGCGGGCGAGCTGTGCGAGCGGTTCGCCGACCTGCACCTCATCGACGACGACCGGTTCGTCCGGACCGTCCCGACCTACCGGGGCGAGGGGAAGACCTTCCTCTAGCCCCCGCCGCCGTCCCGGGAGCGGCTAGGTTGGCGGTATGAGCGACGCTCCGTTGATCAGTGTGCGCGGCGAGGCGGTCCTGGAGGTGGAGCCGGAGATCGCCCGGCTGTCGGTGCACGTCCAGTCGCAGGAACCGGACCGGCGCAGGGCGCTGGACCGGCTCACCGAGCACAACCGGGCCGCGCTCGACCTGATCGGCTCCTACGGCGACGCCGTCGAGAAGGTCGAGACCGGCGGGCTGGTCATCACCCCGCTGGTGAAGTACCGGCGCCGCGAGGGCGATATCCGCGCCTACCAGGGCACCGTGCTGATCAAGGTGACGGTCGCCGACTTCACCGTGCTCGGCGAGCTCGTCACCCGGCTCGGCGACCTGGAGCGCACCCGCGTGGACGGCCCCGACTGGGACCTGCGCCGCGACAGCGACGTCTTCCGGCGGGCCGCCGAGCAGGCCGCGCAGGAGGCCGTCACGCGCGCCCGCCGGTACGCGGAGGCGCTCGGCGCCCGGCTCACCGGCCTGGTCGAGCTGTCCGACGAGGGGCTCGGACGCGACGAGAGCATGGCGCCGGTCGCGCTGGCGGGCGCGTTCAGCCGCGCCCCGGGCGACGCGGGCGAGCCCGAGCCGATCGCCCTGGAGCCGGAGGCGCAGACCGTCCGCGCCGCCGTAGAGGCCCGCTTCACCGCCACCGCCCCCGACCTGGGCTAACACCCGCGCGCGCACTGCCCACGCGGCGCCCTGGCGCCCAGCGCCGTCCGCGGGGCGGCTCGCGGGTCACCAATTGCGCGGACCCTTGCGTGCCGCTCTAGTTGCCCTCGGGCCAGATGGGGCCCTGGTCGGTCCAGACGACGCCCTTGTTGTGGCAAAGGCAGAAGGGATGGCCGACGGGGTCGGTGTAGACGCGCCAGCCGTAGCCTTCGGGGCCGATGAAGTCCTGCCGCAGGGTCGCGCCGAGAGCCAGGACCCGGCTCTGTTCGGCCTCGATGTCGTCCACTTCGAAGTCGAGATGGAACTGCTTGGGGTGCTCGCTGTCGGGCCACTGCGGGGCGCGGTAGTCCTCGACGCGGATGAAGGCCAGCTCGATCTCGCCGAACCGGATACCGGCCCAGTCCTCGTTGCTGCCCTCCTTGACCCGGCGACCCGTCACCTCGGCGTAGAAGGCCGCCAGCTTCATCGTGTCCGGGCAGTCGATGATGAAATCGGTGAGTCGCAGCATGCCGCGATCGTGTCACAAGATCAAAGGGGCGCTGAACGGGTTCGCGGGCACCGCCGTACTGCCGGGTGTGGAGGCATCCGGTTGCGGCGAGTACCGGCCCGGTCTCGGCGTCTACGCCCTCGGGCGGCTCGCCGGGGCGGAGGCCGAGGCGCTGTCGGCGCACCTGCGCGGCTGCCCGCCGTGCCGCGCCGAGCTGGCCGAGCTGCGCGACGTCGCCGACCTCCTCGCCCGGACGGCCCGCGCCGCCGGCCCTCCCCGGACGGCAGGCCGAGCCCGCCCCGCCCGCCCCCGGGCCGCCGGGGCCGGAAAACGCGAAGGCGCCGGCCGCGGGTCGCGGTCCGGCGCCTCCTTCAAGGGCGGGTTCAGCGGCGCTTGCGCTTACGGCGCCACAGGACGAGGGCGGTCAGGGTGACCGCGGCGGCGGCGCCCGCGTAGACGACGCGCTTGTCGAGCCGGCCGGGCTCGCCGTCCTCGCCCTCGGGCCGCACGATCGCGTTCACGGCCTGGACGAGCTGCCCGGCCTCCTCCTTGATCCGCTCGGTGCCCTTGTGCGCGAGGTTCCTCGGGTTGACCCGCTCGGCGAGCTCGTCGATCGTGCGCGCGAGTTCCTGGCGGGTGCGCTCGATCTCCCGCTCCAGCGCCTCCGGGTCGCGGTCAGCCATGCCGTTGTCCTTGTCGTGTCGAGCGAAGCATGATGATCCGAACAGTGTTGCAGGTCTTCCCGCCGGACGCCCGCCGGACCCCGAGCGGTACCGTTGGAGCCACCATCCGAGCGAAAGGCGGCACAGGGTGTCAGAGCGGCTGCAGCCGGGCGACGTCGCCCCCGATTTCGAGCTCCCGGACGCCGACGCGTCCCCGGTCTCGCTGGCTTCGTTCCGCGGCAGGCGGGTGATCCTGTACTTCTACCCCGCGGCCATGACCCCCGGCTGCACCAAGGAATCGGTCGACTTCCAGAGCAGCCTCGGCGAGCTGGAGGCGGCGGGCGTCGCCGTCGTCGGCGTCTCCCCCGACAAGCCCGCCAAGCTCGCGAAGTTCCGCGAGAAGGAGGGGCTGACCTTCCCGCTGCTGTCCGACCCGGACGCCGAGACCCTCCAGGCGTACGGCGCCTACGGCGAGAAGAAGCTGTACGGCAAGGTCGTCGTCGGCGTGATCCGCTCGACCTTCATCATCGACGCCGACGGGAAGATCGAGAAGGCGTACTACAACGTGAAGGCCACCGGCCACGTCGAGCGCCTGCGCCGCGACCTGGGCCTCTGACCCCGGGGCCGCCGGGCTTGGTCCGGTGGGTGCGGGCGGGGGGACTCGAACCCCCACGGTGTCTCCACCAACAGGACCTAAACCTGCCGCGTATGCCTACTTCGCCACGCCCGCGCACTCCGTGCAGGAGTGTGCTCAGCTTAGCGTCCTGGCTGGTCGGCATGTCGGCGGATTACCGGCGCCCGGCCCATCGGCGGCGTTGCCGGGCGCAACTCGGCGAATCGCCGGGCCGGGCGGGCGTCGCCGCAGGCCCGGGCGCGCGGACGGCGCCGGAACGCGGCGTAACCTGGCGCAACGGCGGCGACACGCTCCCGCAACGGCTCCTGCCTAGCGTCCTGGAACGTCGGCAGGGCCGGACGCGGGAGGTGCGATGGCGGTCGTGGAACGTAACACACCGGCAACTGCCGGAACATGCGGGCGCAACGGCGTCCGCCTACCGTCCCGGCACATGAGGGCGAGCAGGTCCCGGGACACCGGCGCGCCGGGGACGCGGACCGGCGCGGACGTGCGGCGGCTGCGGGACCTGCTGCGCTCGGCGATCCTGCGCGGCGCCTACCCCGGCGGCCAGCTGCCCGGCGAGCCCGAGCTGATGGCGGCGCACGGCGTGACGCGGGCGACGGTGCGCGAGGCGCTCGCGCTGCTGCGCGGCGAGGGGCTCGTCGACCGCAGGCAGGGCGTCGGCACGCACGCGGTCGGGGAGGCCGTGCTCGCTCCGCTCGCGGAGGCGCACGGCGCGGCCGACCCCGGCGCGGGCAGCGTCTTCGACCGGCGGATGCGGCCGCGCGTGCTGGACCGTTCCGTGATCCCGCTGCCGGAGGTCGCCGCCGACCGGCTCGGCGCCCGGCCCGGCGACCCGTGCCTGCGCCTGGAGTACGTGGCGCTGCTCGGCGACGAACCGGTGGCCATCGCGACCAACTACGTGCTCTTCCCCGAGGCGGAGCGGCTCCGCGACGTCCCGTTCGTCTCGGACTGGTACGCGCTGCTCGCCGAGGCGGGCGTGGCCCTGGGCGAGTCGGAGTTCGTCCTCGGCTGCCTGCCCGCCGACGCCGGCACGGCGGGGCTGCTCGACCTCGCCGTCGGGGCACCGGTCGTGACCATGGAGCAGGTCATCCGGGCTCCGGGCGGCCGCCCCTTCGACCTCGCGCACATCCACCACCGGGGGGACCGGTTCCTGCTGGTCTCCCGCCTCCCGCGCGCGTCCGCGCGCGGCTGAACCGCCCTTCCACCGCACCGATCCAGGCGCCCGTGCCCCTCGCGGCACGGACGGCGCCCTTGGCATGCCCTCAAGGAGAACCATGGAGACACCCCTCACCCTGACCGAGGCCGCCGAGGCGCTGCGCGCCGGCGCGGTGACGAGCGTCCGGCTGACCGAGGAGGCCCTCGCCGCCGCCGACCGGCACGACGGCGAGATCGGCACCTACCTGGCGCGCTTCGACGACTACGCCCTGGAGCAGGCCGAGCGCGCCGACCGGGAGCTGGCCGAAGGGATCGACCGGGGCCCGCTGCAGGGCGTCCCGTTCGGCGTCAAGGACATCATCGCGATGGCGGAGGGCCCGACGACGGCGCAGAGCCTGGTCCTCGACCGGGCGTGGGCGGAGGGCCGGGACGCGCCGGTGGTGTCGCGGCTGAAGGAGGCGGGCGCGGTGATCACCGGCAAGGTCACCACGATGGAGTTCGCGTGCGGGATGCCGGACCCGTCCAAGCCGTTCCCGATGCCGCGCAACCCCTGGGACACCGCGACGTGGCCGGGCGGCTCCAGCTCCGGGACGGGCAACGGCGTCGCCGCCGGGCTGTTCTTCGCCGGGCTCGGCACGGACACGGCGGGCAGCATCCGCATCCCGTCGGCGTTCTGCGGGGTCACCGGGCTGATGCCGACGTTCGGGCGGGTGCCGAAGTCGGGCGTGGCGCCGCTCGGCTACAGCCTCGACCACGTCGGCCCGCTGGCGCGCAGCGCCCGCGACTGCGCCGCCGTCCTCGACGTCATCGCCGGGCCGCACGCGAGCGACCCCGACAGCGTCGGCCTGCCCTACGACGGGCCGGTGCTCGACGGGTCGCTGGAGGGGGTGCGGGTCGGGGTCGTCCGGGCCGGGCACTTCCCGGCGGAGGCCGACCCGGCGCTCGCGCCCGCCTTCGACGCGGCGCTCGGCGTGCTGTCCGGGCTCGGCGCGACGCTGGTGGACGCCGAGCTGCCGTTCTGGACGGAGATGCTCACCGCCAACCTCGTCACGATGTGCGCCGAGGCGTTCGCCTACCACCGCAACGACCTCGTGGAGCGCTGGGGCGACTACTTCGCGGCGACCCGGCTGATGCTGGCGCGCGGCGCGATGGTCACCGGCGCCGACTACGTGCAGGCGCAGCGGGTGCGGCGCGTCGCGCAGGACGCGGTGGCGCGGATGTTCGACGACCTCGACGTGATCGTCTGCCCGACCACGGCGGTCGGCGCGCCGCGCTACGACGAGCTGACCGACGGCGCGGGCCGGATCGACATCGAGGGCCTGTTCCGCACGATCTTCACCCAGTACTGGGACTGCGTCGGCAACCCCGTCCTGGCGGCCCCGATGGGCGCCACGGCCGCCGGGCTGCCGCTGTCGATCCAGTTCGCCGGGCCCGCGTTCGGGGAGGCCGGCGTGCTGCGGGCGGCGGACGCCTTCCAGCAGGTCACGGACTGGCACCGCCGCGTCCCCGCCCTCGTCGCCGCCTGACCGCCCCGCGACGGCCGCACGATTCGAGCCCGGAGCGACCGGGCGTCACGAACCCTGGAGGAACCTTGACCGAGAACGTCCTGCATTCCGCGCCGCCCGCGGACGACCCGCGCGTCATCGCGGAGGTGGGCCTGCTGGTGTCCCGGGCCGGGCTGCCGCTGTCGGCGGCCGAACTGGCGGAGCTCGCCGCCTCGTACCCGCTCCAGCAGGCGGGGGTGGACGCCCTCTACGCGGTCCCTGAGGCCCGGTACGCCGATCCGGCCCTGCGCTTCCGGGCCGACGCCCGCATGGCCGACTGGGCCGCCTGAGCCCCGGCGGGCGGGAGAACGGAACGGGCCCCCGCGTCCTGCGGGGGCCCGTTCGCGCGCCGTCGTGATCGCCGGGTGGCGGGCGGTCAACTCGCCGGCTCCGCGGCGGCCTCGCGGCCGGCCCGCTCGCCGGCGGCCTCCGGCTCGGGGCGGCGGTAGAGGACGCCCACCACCACGGCGGTGACGGCCAGGACGATCGCGGCGGACAGCAGCGCGGTGTGCAGGCCGTCCGCGAACGCCGCCTGCGCCTGCCGCATGACCTGCGGGCCCGCGTGCGCCGCCATGGCCAGGGACGTCCTGGCGTGCTCGGCGACCGGTCCGGGCAGGCCGGTGGTGTCCAGGTTCGAGCGGTAGCCGGACTGCAGGACGCTGCCGAGGACCGCGATGCCGAGGGCGCCGCCGAGCTCGCGGGCCAGGTCGTTCATCGCCGACCCGACGCCCTGCTTCTCGGCCGGGAGCGCGTCGGTGATGGACGCGGTGGCGGGCGTCATCGCGAGGCCCATCCCGGCGCCGAGCGGGACGAGGCCGCCCAGCATCACCCAGTAGCTGCTGCCGGTGTCGAGCAGCGACAGCACCAGCAGCCCGACGCTGACCAGGATGAGGCCGGCGACGATGACGCGGCGCGGCCCGACCTTCGCGGCGGCGCGGGGCGCGATGCCGCGGGCGGACGGCATCATCGAGGCGGCCATCGGCAGCAGGCAGGTGGCGGCGAGCAGCGGGCCGTGGTCCTTCACGAGCTGCAGGTACTGCAGGACGATGAAGACGAAGCCGAAGAAGGCGAAGAACTGCACGGTGATCGACAGGGTGCCGGCGGCGAAGGCGCGGTGCCGGAACAGCCGGGGGTCGAGCAGCGGGTTCCGGCGGGTCAGCTCCCAGCCGACGAACCCGGCGAGGACCACGACGGCGGCGCCGAGGCCGACCAGCGTGCGGGCGCTCGTCCAGCCCTCGGTGGGCGCCTCGATGATGGAGTAGACGCCGGCGCCGAGGCCCACGACGGTGATCAGCGCGCCGGTGAGGTCGAGCCTCGGCGCGTCGGCGTCCGCGGACTCGGGGACGACCGCGAGGGTCGCGGCGAAGGCGATCACCGCGAGCACGATGTTCAGCAGGAACACCGACCGCCACGACCACTGCTCCAGCAGGCTGCCGGAGACCAGCAGCCCGAAGATCGCGCTGGCGCCGGCGACCCCGGCCCAGGCGCCGACCGCGCGGGTCCGCTGCCGGGGCGGGAACGTCGAGGTGATCGTGGACAGCGTCGCGGGCATCACCAGCGCCGCGCCGACGCCGAGGACGCCGCGCATCGCGATCAGCCAGGCGGGGTCGCTGGCGAACATCGCGGCGGCCGACCCGGCACCGAAGATCGCGAGCCCGGCGGCGAGGGCGCGGCGCCGCCCGTAGCGGTCGCCGATCGCGCCGCCGAGGAGCAGCAGCGCCGCGAAAACCAGCGCGTACGCGTCGATGATCCAGGACAGCTGGGTCTGGGTGGCGCGGGTGTCGCGGGCGATGGACGGGATGGCGGTGTTGAGGGACGCGACCGCCGACACGACGGTGGCGAGGGCGAGCATGACGGCCGGCAGCACGGCCCGGTGGACCTGCCCTCCGGGCGCCGTTCCGGTGGTGGCCATCGCAGCCTCCTGGTTGCGGGATCTCTTCGCTGTGACACTTCGAACCTGGCCCCTGCGCCCACTACATTTCAACCATGATGAATAAATCCGGGAAGCCGGCGCCGGCGAGAGAGACGGCGGCGGAGTCCGCGGCGGTGGCCGGGCGGGGCTCGCGCGGCCGGCGGCGCGGCAGCCCCGACACCCGGGCGCAGATCCTCGCGGTGGCCCGCGGCCGGTTCCTCGCCGACGGGTACGCCAAGGTCACCCTGCGCTCGATCGCCGCCGAGGCGGACGTCGACGCCGCCCTGATCAGCTACTTCTTCGGCTCCAAGAAGGGCCTGTTCGGCGCGGTCCTCGGGCTGCTGGCCAACCCGCCGGACGTGCTGGCCTCCGTGCTCCCCGGCGACCCCGCCACGCTGCCCGAACGCGTCCTGCGCGCGATGCTCGGCACCTGGGACGACCCCGAGCGCGGCCGGCAGCTGACCTTCATGGTGCGGGCCGCGACGCAGGACGCCGAGCTCATCCGGCTGCTGCGGGACGTCATCGGCCGCGAGATGATCGACCGGATCGCCGAGCACGTCGGCGGCCCCGGGGCGAGCCACCGCGCCGCCGCGTTCGGCGCCCAGCTCGCCGGGGTGATCTTCAGCCGGTACATCCTGGCCGTGGAACCGCTCGCCTCGATGACGGCCGATGAATTAGTCGAGGCCCTCGCGCCGGGCATGCGCGCCGTCCTGTACCGGCGGCCGCGGCCCCCATCCCGTCGCACTATGTGAAAAACCGGTCGCGCAATTTGCGGAACGGCGCGGTGCGCGACCGGGTGGTCGGCCTACCCTTGATGGGTCTGCCGGCGCCCCGGCAGGCATGGGGAACGCCGGTACGAAGACGCAGCAGCCTGGGGCCGCCGTGAGCGAATCCTTCACCCATTGCGTTCTGCCGTACGACCGGGTCGACGACCTCCTCGACGGCGCCCTGCCGTTCCTGCGGGACGGCGCGGCGGCCGGCGACCGCGTCCTGGCCGTCTGCGGGATCGCTCGCGAGATGCTGCTGCGCGACGCGCTCGGCCCCACCGCCGCGTCCGTCGAGTTCGTCGATCCGGGGACCTGGTACTCCCACCCCGCGCGGACCCTCGCCGACTGCCTGAGCGACGCCGACGACGTCGCCTGGCACGGCCGGCGGCTGCGCGTCCTCGGCGAGCCCGTCGTGTGGGCGGCGCGCCCGCCGCTCGAGGTCCTGGAATGGCAGCGCGTCGAGGCCATGGTGAACATCGCCTTCCGCGGCACCGGGGCCGCCATCATGTGCCCCTACTCGTCGTCGCTGCCCGCCGGCGTGGTCGCGGCCGGGCGCCGCACCCATCCCGAGACGGTGCGCGGCGCCACGTCCATGGCCAACCCCCTCTACATGGACCCGTGGGCCTACAGCGCGAAGTGCGACGGCGAGCCCCTGCCCGTGCCGCCCGCCGAGGCCGACGAGTTCGAGGTCGTCCGGCCCGACCTGTTCTGGCTGCGCGCCTACGTCACCGAGTACGCGCACCGCACCCCGCTGCCCGACGAGGACCTGCAGCGCCTGCTGGTCGCGGTCACCGAGGTCGTCACGAACGCGCTCCACCACGGCGCGCCGCCGATCATCCTGCGGATGTGGACCGAGGCGGCCGGCGCCGACCCCGCCTTCGTCTGCGAGGTCACCGACGCGGGCACCTGGGAGCCCGGCTCCGGCTACGGGCTCGTCCCGCCCCGCACGTCCGGCACCGCGACCGGCGGCCGGTTCGGGCTGTGGGCGGTGCGGCTGCTCTGCTCGATCGTCCAGATCCGCACCGGACCCGGCGGGAGCACGGTGCGCCTGCGGCTGCGGCTACCCGCCGTGCCCGCCGTCCCCCCGGTGGTGAACGGAGTGTGAGGAACTCGATGCATTGGGCTTCCAAGGACCTCCATGAGGCGTACGCTGAACGCATCCGAACCGACCTCGATGGGCAGGCCATGGAGACACCCTGGTTCGCCAAGCGACCCGTCAAAGACATCCGGCCCGGCGACCACAGCTGGCTGGCCTACAGCGGCCAGGAAGAGCGCGACAGGGTCATCGGCCACTTCGTCCGCGAGGGTCTCGAGACCAACGAGAAGGTCGTCTACGTGACCGACGCACCGCCCGAGCGGCTGCCCGGCATCGGCCCGCGGCACCGCGTGGACGTGCACTCCTACGGCCGGACGGGCCAGCTCCGGGTGATCTCCCGGCGCGACGCCTGCCTCGACCGGCGCGGCGTGTTCCAGCCCGGCCTGATGCTGGAGACGATCGGCCGGGAGGTGGACGCGGCGTTCGGCCAGGGCTTCCGCGCCGTCCGGCTGACCACCGACTACAGCTGGCTGCTCAGCGAGCCGGGCCGCTCCGACATCGGCGAGATGCTGGGCTGCGAGCACCGGGTCGGCGACGCCGTCTCGCCGAGCACGATGGCGATGGCGATCTGCCAGATCGACCGGCACGCGTGCCCGCCCGACGAGCTCCTCGCCCTGCGCGACACGCACGAGGTGCTCGTGGAAGTGAACCCCGAGTTCGACGACGGGATCCTGAAGATCGTCCGCACGTTCGAGCCGAACGGGCTGCGCGTCGAGGGCGAGCTCGACGCCGCCCGGCACCAGGTGTTCGCCGAGCAGCTCGCCCAGGTGTGCATGACCCGGCGGCGCGTCCACCTCGACTTCGCCGACCTCGGCTTCATCGACCTCGGCGGCCTGAACCTGCTGGCGCAGCAGGCCACGGTGCTGCCGGCCGACGAGGCGCTCGTCCTCGACCACCTGCCGCCCGATGTGGAGAACGTCATCGAGATGGTCGGCTGGCATAGGCTGCCCGGTCTCGAGCGCGGCCGCGAACGCGCGTTCACGGAGACGGAAGGCATCGCCTGATGAGCTTGGAGCACAGGGCGTTCGTGTACGACGGCACGGACCACTTCCTGTCGGTGACCGAGCCGTTCCTGCGATCCGGGCTGGAGGCGGGGCAGGCCGTCGTCGCGGTCGCCCAGGAGCCCAACCTGTCGGCGCTGCGCGACCTGTTCGGCGAGGGCGCCGAGATCGAGTGGGTCGACGCGGCCGTCTTCTACCTGCACCCCGTCCGCACCCTGCGCGACTACCAGGGCCTGGTGAACAAGTTCGCCCCGCGCACCGTGTGCGCGCTGGCCGAACCCGTCTGGCGGGACTGGGACGAGCGGCAGACCCTGGAGTGGATCCGCTACGAGTCGCTGATCAACGAGGTGTTCAAGGACTCCGGGGCGCGCGCGCTGTGCCCCTACGACCGCGAGGCGCTGCCGCCCCGGATCCTGGAGGAGGCGCGGCGCACCCACCCGATGGTGGTCACCGACGGTCCCGCGCTTCCCACCGGCGCCTACGTCGACCCGGTGACGTTCGGCGCCGCCTGCGACCGCGGCCGCCGCTTCGTCCGCCCCTCCGACGCCGAGTACTTCCCGGTCGAGGGCGACGACCTGCACGCGCTGCGCTCGTTCGTCGCCGAGCGGGCGCTGCTGCACGGCCTCGCCAAGCGGCCCGCGCAGAACCTCGTCACCGCGGTGAACGAGGTGGCGGCGAACGCGCTGCAGCACGGCCTGCCCCCGGTCGGGATGTGGATCTGGCGGGACGGCCCGGAACTGCTCTGCGAGGTCGGCGACAACGGGCTGTGGCGGCCCGCGCCGACCCCGCTCACCGGCTTCATCCCGCCCGACACGGCGCTGCAGCGCGGCTTCGGGCTGTGGACGGTCCGGCTCCTCGTCGACCTGATGGAGTTGCGGGCCGGCTGGGACGGCACGTTCGTCCGGCTGCACATCAGGTAGCCGGCGTGGAGCCGCTGAAGATCGTCCGCACGGACGAGCCCGCCGGCCTCGCGCTGATCGGCGAGCTGGACTCCGCCCGGCACGCGATGCTCGTCCGGGCGCTGGAGTCGGCGCTCGCGGACCTGCCGCCCGACCGCGAGTTCCACCTCGACCTCGGCGAGCTCGACTTCATCGACCTCGGCGGGATCGCCCTGCTCGGCGACGCCGCGTGGAGCCGCGCGTGCGGGGCGCCCGTGGTGCTCGACCGGACGCCGCCGCAGATGCGCGCCGTCCTGGAGACCGTCGGCTGGGGCACGCTCCCCGGCCTGTGCTTCGGCGACGCCGGTTAGTCCCGCTCCCGCCGGCGCGGCGCGGCAGCGCGACGCGGCGGCGGGTTCACGGTGTGCGGCTGGGGCCCGCCGCCGGACGCTTCGACGTCGGTTCGAGCGGCGTCGACGACGGGGACGGCGAGGTGAGTCCGGACGTCGGCGGCACCGCCCGCCTGGTGTGCGTGGCGGTCGGGTGGGGCGTCGCGCCGGGGCGTCCCCGCGGCGGCCCGCCCGGCTCCGGGATCCGCGTCGGCAACGCCGACGGCCGCACCGACGGCGTCGCGGTGGGCTCCCTCGGCCCCGGGACGGACGGGGAGGCGGGCGGCGCCATCGGCTGCGGCTTCGCCGGCCCGCCGCCGCCCGGCCACAGGAACAGCGCGATCGTCACCAGCACCGCCGCGGTCACCGCCGCCGCCAGGGCCGGGAACGCCCACCGCCAGCGGGTGCGTCGCTCCGGCGCCGCCGCCCGCCCCGCGTCCTGGAACCGGCGGACCGTCCCGGGGCCTGCGGTGATGTGGTCGGCGGCCGCACGGTAGTGGTCGCGCAGCAGGGCTTCGAGCTCGTCGTTCACGCCCGGCCCTCCTTCATGTGCTCCCGCAGCGCCGCCATGGCCCGCGCGGTGTGGCTCTTCACCGTTCCCCGGGAGATCCCGAGCGTCTCGGCGATCTCCTGCTCCCCGAGGTCGCACCAGTAGCGCAGCACGACCACCGCGCGCTGCTTGGCGGGCAGCGCGCGGAGCACCTCGTCCAGCTCTCCCCCGGCGACCCCCGCGGCCGGGGGCGCCCCGGCGAGGCGCTCCACGTCCGCCACCGACCCGACCGGAGTGTCCCGGCGGCGCGCCCGCCGCTTGTTCTCGTCGATGGCGAGGTTCACCAGCACCCGGCGGGCGTACGCCTCCGGGTTGCCGCCCGACACCCGCTTCCACCTGCGCGCGACCCGCTCGTAGGCGGTCTGCAGCAGGTCCTCGGCGAGGTGCCGGTCGTAGACGAGGAACACGGCGGTGCGCAGCAGCCGGCCCGCGGTGGCGGTCACGAACTCGTCGAACGTGATCTCCGCCCCGCGGATCTCCTGGGCGCTCATGGTGGACAGGCGGCTACCTCCGGGGCGCCGAGGGCCGGGGCGACGGCGTCATCGCCTGCCCGGGAGGCGCCGGCCGGCTCGTCGGGGACACCGACGGGACCGGCGCGGGCGCCGCCGTCCGGGTCGGGCGCGGGGCGCCCGGCCGGGTGGCGCAGTCAGTGGGAGTCGGATGCGGGTGGGCCTTCGTGGGGACCGGATGCGGGCGCGCCTTCGTCGGCGACGGCACCGGCCGCGGCGACGTCCGCGGCGGGAGGTCGCGCGGGCTCGCGGACGCGACCGGGCGCGGCTCCTTCGGCCTCGCGTTCTTCGGCGGGACCGGCTCCGGGGTGCGGGTGGACGGCCGAGGCGACGCGCACGGCCGTGCGGGCGCCTTCGGCGGCACCGGCGCGGGCGTCGCGGTGTGCGCCAGCGCGTTCCGCTCCGCCACCTGCCTGACCTGCGGAGACGACCCGGAGTCGGCCGCCGCCCAGATCCCGGCGGCGAGCGCGCCCGCGCCCACCACACCGGCCAGCGCGAGCATCGGCCCGCGGCGGATGCGACTCTTGTCGATCATGTTGCTCCTCGGGGGGACGGTGTCCGTACACCCTTGAGAACCCCCGCCGGGGGCCGGCGGGTTGTCATGGGGCCCGACGAATTCTCTGCGAATTCCGCCGCGAACCGCACCGCGCGCGGCGCGGCGCGGGGTTACGGCAGTCCCGTGTACACGGACGCCACGTACTTGGACGCGTCGGCGCCGCGGCGCGGACGGAAGTCGAAGGCCGACCCGTCGGCGAAGTCGATGCGGACGAACCACTCGGGGACGTTGCCGCGCCCCAAGGCCACGGCGCGCAGCCCGCGCACGGCCGCAAAGGGGACCTGCCAGCACGTCGTCAGCGGCGCGTCGGAAGCGGGCGCGGCCCCGTGTTCGCCACCCGACACCCGATCACCGCCGGACGCCCGATCGCCGACGGGCGTGCGGTGGCCGCCGGGCGTGCGGTGGCCGCCGGGCGTGCGGTCGGCGAGGAGCGCGCGGGCGCGTCCCCGCAGTCCGCCGCCGGACGGTTCGTCGGGCCGCGCGAACCTGGACTCGACGGCCACCGCGAGCCGCCGGTCGGTCAGCAGCAGCCACGCCTCGTCGCCGTATCCGGCCATGTGCCCCGCCACCGCGGCCGCCGCCGCGCCCGAGTCCGCCGCGTGCGCCCACCCCCAGATGACCGGGTCGTCGGCCCATTCGTCGTTCCAGATCCGTCCGCTGCCGACGGGCTCGGTGGGCAGCGGCCAGCCGGGGTCGGGGACCGGCCCGCCGGCGCCCGAGGCCGGCGGGTACGGCGCGACGATCCGGCCTCCGACGGCCCCGCCGATGTGCCCGGCCGCGCGGTCGCCCATCGCGAGGCGCTCGCCGGGGGCGCACCAGTGCGCGCGGGCCATCTCGTACAGCTTCTGCTCGTTGCGCGGCATGCGGTCGCTTTCGTCCGGCGGTCGCTCTCGTCAGGGGCGCCCACGTCAGGGGGTCTGCTCGATCAAGGGGTCTGCGCGGTCATGCGGGCGAGGCGTCCGGCCGCCTCGTCGTCCAGCGCCACGACGTCGAAGCCGGACCCGTCGCGCAGCGCGACCCGCAGCACCGGGACCTTGCGCGGATGGTAGCCGGGCGGGAGCTTGCGCCGGTCGGGGCCGATCCCGGCGATCCGCGTCGCGGGGATCTCCGCCACCGCCGCGACGCCCGCCAGCGGGACCGGCTCGCCCTGCGGGTAGGGGTGGTCGCGTCCGAGCGACCGGCCGATCTCCGCCGCCCCGGCCGCGATCCTGCGCGCCCTGGACAGCAGCCCGCCGCCGGCCTTGCGCTCGGCGGCGGCGCGGACCTCCGCGGCGGGGCCCGGGACGATGTCGACGACACCGATCCGGTGCGGGGTGAGCACCCACGCGCGCGGCCCGGACGGGACGGGCAGGACCGCCCGCCCGGCCAGGGTGCCGGGGTCCGCGCCGTGGACCACCAGGACCGGGTGCGTCATCGTCTGCCCCAGGTCACGGTCCACGAAGTCGACGCCGCGCCCCACCACGTCCATGACGGCGCGCGCGCCCTTCTTCGGCAGGCCGCGCCAGTCCAGCCCGCCCATGTCGAACCGGACGCCGGTGGGATGGCACGGGACGCACAGCAGGACGGGCTCGTCCGGCCGGCACCAGTGGCGCCGCAGCGCCAGCGTCCCGCCGAGCTCGTCCACGGCCCGTCCTAGGGGTGGCCGGCTGCGGCGAGCGCGTCGGGCAGCAGCCCGGCCAGCGCCCGGAACGCCTTGCCCCGGTGGCTGATCGCGTCCTTCTCCTCCGGCGCCATCTCCGCGGTGGTGCGGGTCTCGCCGTCCGGCAGGAAGATCGGGTCGTAGCCGAAGCCGCCGGTGCCGCGCGGCGCCCGCAGGAGGGTCCCGCGCATCCGGCCCTCGACGGTGTGCTCGACCGCGCCGCGGGTGCCGTTCGCCGGGACGACCAGTGCGGCCGCGCACACGAACGCGGCGCCGCGCAGGCCGTCGGCGACGTCGCCGAGCTGGTCGAGGACGAGCCGCAGGTTCGCGGTGTCCTTGTCGCCGGCGGCGTCGCCGAACCGCCCCGACCAGCGGGCCGACAGCACGCCCGGCATGCCGTTCAGCGCGTCCACGCACAGCCCGGAGTCGTCGGCGACGGCGGGCAGGCCGGTGTGCGCGGCGATCGCGCGGGCCTTCAGCAGCGCGTTGCCCTCGAAGGTCAGCTCGGTCTCGGGGACGTCGGGGGCGTCCGGGAACGCGGCGAGGCCCACCACGTCGATGCCGTCGAGGATCCGCTCCAGTTCGGCGATCTTGCCCGCGTTGCGGGTCGCCAGCACGATCCGCGTCACCGTGCGAGCGCCTCGTTCTGCAGCCGGGTCAGCTCGGCGCAGCCGCCGGCGGCGAGGTCGAGCAGCGCGTCCAGCTCGGCGCGGTCGAACGGGGCGCCCTCGGCGGTGCCCTGCACCTCGACGAACCTCCCGTCGCCGGTGCACACCACGTTCATGTCGGTGCCGGCGGCCGAGTCCTCCTCGTAGCACAGGTCGAGCCGGGCCTCCCCCGCGACGACGCCGACGCTGACCGCCGAGACCGAGGTGACCAGCGGGTTCCCGCGCAGCAGCTTGCGCTCGCGCATCCAGGACACCGCGTCGGCGAGCGCGACGTACGCGCCGGTGATCGCGGCGGTGCGGGTGCCGCCGTCGGCCTGCAGCACGTCGCAGTCGAGCTGGACGGTGTTCTCGCCGAGCGCCTTGAAGTCCAGGCAGGCCCGGACGGACCGGCCGATCAGCCGGGAGATCTCGTGGGTGCGGCCGCCGACCCGGCCCTTGATGGACTCGCGGTCGTTGCGGGTGTTGGTTGCGCGCGGCAGCATCGCGTACTCGGCGGTGACCCAGCCGAGCCCGGACTCGCGCCGCCAGCGCGGCACCGAGTCCTGCACCGACGCCGCGCACAGCACCCGGGTGCGGCCGAACTCGACGAGCACGGACCCCTCCGCGTGGTCGAGCCATCCGCGCTGGATGCGGACGGGGCGGAGCTGGTCGGGTGCGCGATCATCGGGGCGTGCCATGCGCACCACCCTAGTGCCCGCCGGAGGCGGTCACAGCTCGTAGGAGGCGCCCACCCGGGCGAGCTCGATGTCGCCGCCGTACCCGCTCGTTCTGGCCTCCTTCAGGGAGGTGTCCTGGTCGTTCCACGGCACCAGGTGGGTGAGGACGAGGCGGCCGACGTCGGCGCGGGCGGCGTGCTCGCCCGCCTCCCGCGCGGTCAGGTGCAGCTCCGACGGCAGGTCCGGGCCCTCCAGGAACGACGCCTCGCACAGGAACAGGTCGGCGCCGCGCGCCAGGTCCACGAGCGTGTCGGACACGCCGGTGTCGCCGGAGTAGACCAGGGCCCGCCCGTCGTGCTCGATGCGGAACGCGTACGCCTCCACCGGGTGCGGCATCAGCGCGGTCGTCACCCGGAACGGGCCGATCTCGTACGGGCCCCGGCGCAGCACGTGGAAGTCGAACGTCTCGCACATCCCGGGCTCGGGCTCCAGGTCGTACGCCTTCGCCATCCGCACCGCGGTCCCCTCGGGGCCGTGCACGGGCAGCCGCGGTTGCGGGCCGTCCGGATGGTACGTGCGGGCCACCCAGAAACCGCACAGGTCGAGGCAGTGGTCGGCGTGCAGGTGGGAGATGCACACCGCGTCGATCTCCTGCAACGAGCGGAAGCGCTGTAGGGACCCGAGCGCGCCGTTGCCGAGATCGAGCACGAGCGCGAAGCCGTCCGCCTCGATCAGGTAGCTGGACGCGGGGCTGTCCGGCCCCGGGAAACTGCCGGAGCAGCCGATCACTGTGACCCGCACGCTCACTCCTCCTCTTGTGTCCCCGAGGAATCAGGTGGTCAGAGCCTTGTTCAGGACGGATTCGGACGCGGTCTCGACCACGTCGATCTCCGGCCCGAGGAAGCGCCGGCCGAGCTCGGCGAACACGCCGGGGTCACCGGTCGCGCGGAACCGGTGCCGTGGCCGGGGCGTCCCCTCGTCGCGGGCCAGCCCCTGGTCGTGCAGCACTCGATACACGTCCTTGGCGGTCTCGTCGGCGCTTGACACCAGTGTGACCCCGTCGCCGACGACATACGAGATGACGCCGGTCAGCAGTGGGTAATGCGTGCAGCCGAGGATGAGGGTGTCGCAGCCCGCGTCCACGATCGGCCGCAGGTACTCGCGCGCCGCGTCCAGCAGTTCCGGCCCCATCGTCACGCCCGCCTCGACGAACTCGACGAAGCGCGGGCACGCCGCGCTCACCAGCTCGATGTGCGGGGCGGCGGCGAACGCGTCGTCGTAGGCGCGGCTGGTGACGGTGGCGTTCGTGGCGATCAGCCCGACCCGCCCGTTGGACGTGGCGCGGGCCGCGCGCCGGGTCGCCGGGTTGATCACCTCGACGACCGGGACGTCGTAGCGCTCGCGGGCGTCGCGCAGCATCGCCGAGCTGGCGCTGTTGCAGGCGATCACCAGCATCTTCACGCCCTCGTCGACGAGCTGGTCGAGCATCTCCAGGGCGAACGCGCGGACCTCGGCGATGGGGCGCGGCCCGTACGGCTGGCGGGCCGAGTCGCCGAGGTAGACGATCGGCTCGTTCGGCAGCTGGTCGAGGATGGCGCGGGCCACGGTGAGGCCCCCGAACCCGCTGTCGAAGATCCCGATCGGTCGGTCCGACCGGCCACCGGAAGAGAGGTCCATCGCGTCGAGGTCGCCGGTCGCTGACATGGTCCTACAGGCTAGGCGACTTACCCCCGCCGAGGTGCGTCATGCGTTGGACATCACACCGTCATCCGCCGGAAAAGACGCCAGTTCACGGGACGCGCGCGTGATCCCGTCGCCCGGTGCGCGAAACGCCGGTGAACCGCGTCACGCCGGCGGGGCGCCTCACGGGACGGAGGCGGTCGGGCGGGTGACCGCCTGACGCGCTACTTCTTGGCGCCGATGCCGACCCGGGCGATCTGCCGGCTCTGCGCGACGAGGCGTCCGGTGGAGTCCCAGACCTCGACCTCCTCGTCGAACCAGCCGTCCGACAGCAGCCGGCCGGTGCCGTGCACGGCGAGCCAGCCGGGCGCCGGGACGGCCCGCATGTGCCAGGTGAGCTGCACGGTCGGCGCCCAGCCCTTGGAGCCGAGGTTCAGCGCGACGGGCGGCAGCGCGTCGACGGTCAGTGCGAGCGTGAACGCGTCGGGGCCGTGGCCGTCGCGGAGCCGGAACCAGGCGCGGATCTCGGGGCGGCCGCTCGGCGTGCCGTCCAGCCAGCCCATCGTGGAACGGTCGAAGCGCATGTCGACCTGCCCGGCGAAGCCCTCGGTGCCCTCGGCCGGCAGCATGCTGGTGCACTCCTCCAGCGGAGGGACGGGGACGGCGGGCGCGGGGCCGGCGAACGCGGGCTCGGCGGCGGCGCCGAGCGTGCCGGTGGTGATCAGCGCCTCCACCGCGGGGCGCCCGTCCTGGACGAGGCTGACCAGCGAGGTCGCGGCGGTGCGGCCGGCCTTGCGGGTGTCGACGACGAGCTCGGCGCGGCCGGGCTTGGCGGGCCGCAGGTACGTCGTCGCGGTGGCGATGGGGTGCTCGTGCGGGGAGGCGTCGACGGCGGCCCGGTCGAGGACCGCCATCAGGTAGCCGCCGTTCAGCGCCTCCGCGAAGCCGAAGTCGCCGTCCAGGTCGACCTCGTACCGGCCGTCACCGACCCGCTTGACCGCGGTGGCCGCCTCGAACCCGCTCATCAGTTCTCCCGGTCCGGCCGGCGGGCGTCCACCCGGCCGGCACGGTTCTAGAATCACGTTCGAGTATGAACTGTACCGTGCCGGCCGGGAACGGCGCCGTGGCCGGGATCACGCCGGAATGTCCGGGCCCGCTCCCGGGTCCGGACATTGTCGAGCTGTCGGTCGGGGCGTCGGGCGCGGCGTCAGGCCCAGAGCTGGCCTTCGAGGCGCGCCTCGGCCTCCTCCAGAGTGCCGCCGTACGCGCCCGTGGACAGGTACTTCCAGCCGCCGTCGGCGACGATGAACACGATGTCGGCGCGCTCGCCCGCCTTCACCGCCTTGCTCGCCATGCCGATCGCGGCGTGCAGCGCGCCGCCGGTGGAGATCCCGGCGAAGATGCCCTCCTGCTCCAGCAGCTCGCGGGTGCGGCGCAGCGCGTCCCGCGACCCGACCGAGAAGCGGGTCGTCAGGACCGAGTCGTCGTACAGCTCGGGGATGAAGCCTTCGTCGATGTTGCGCAGCCCGTACACCAGCTCGCCGTACCGCGGCTCCGCCGCGACGATCCTGACGCCGGGCACCTGCTCGCGCAGGTACCGGCCGACGCCCATCAGCGTGCCGGTGGTGCCGAGGCCCGCGACGAAGTGCGTCACCGACGGCAGGTCCGCGAGGATCTCCGGACCCGTCGTCTCGTAGTGCGCCAGCGCGTTGGCCTCGTTCCCGTACTGGTACAGCATCACCCAGTCGGGGTTCTCGGCCGCCAGGCCCTTCGCCACCCGGACGGCCTCGTTCGACCCGCCCGCGGCGGGCGACGGGATGATCTCCGCTCCCCACATCTCCAGCAGCTGGCGGCGCTCCGCCGAGGTGTTCTCGGGCATCACGCACACCATCCGGTAGCCGCGCAGCTTGGCCACCATGGCGAGGGAGATGCCGGTGTTCCCGGACGTCGGCTCCAGGATCGTGCAGCCCGGCGTCAGCACCCCGTCCTTCTCCGCCTTCTCGATCATGTAGAAGGCGGGACGGTCCTTCACCGACCCGGTCGGGTTGCGGTCCTCGAGCTTGGCCCAGAGCCGGACGTCTTCGCTCGGCGACAGCCGCGGCAGCCCGACCAGCGGGGTGCCGCCGAGCGAGTCCAGCAGCGAGTCGAATCGCATGTGCGCTCGTCCAGTCCGGCTCAGCCGCCCGCGACGGCCGGCAGGATCGTCACGCCGTCGCCGTCGGCGACCTCCGTCTCCAGGCCGCCGAGGAAGCGGACGTCCTCGTCGTTGAGGTAGACGTTGACGAACTTGCGCAGGCCCTTGTCGTCCACCAGCCGGTCGCGCAGCCCGGGGTGGCGGGAGTCCAGGTCGGTGAACAGCTCGTCGAGCGTGCCGCCCTTGCCCTCGACGGCCTTGGCGCCGTCGGTGAGGTTGCGCAGGATCGTCGGGATCCGGACCTCGATCGCCATCGCGATGATCTCCTTTGGTCGTACGGGGCTCCCCGCCCTCTGCGTCACAACCGGGCGGGCAGCGGGGGAATTCCGGGCTGGATCAGCGCGTCGGCGAACAGTCGTAGACGACCTCGGCGCGCGAATGCCCGAACAGGAAGCTCTGTACGGGTGGCACCGCGAGGGCAGGGACGCGGCGCCGCGCGCCCGTCACATCCCCGCTCGTCCACATGTCGACCAGTTTACCGGCCGCGTTCCGGCCGCTCCCCGCCGCCATCCGGCTCCGCACCCCGCGATCGGCCCGGGCGGTCAGGCGTCGTAGGCGTCGACGATCCGGACCTCTTCCTCGGTCACCTCGCCGTCCACGATCCGGTACGACCGGAACTCCTCGGTGCTCTCGTCGCGGGTGGACACGAGCACGTAGTGCGCGTTCGGCTCGGACGCGTAGGAGATGTCGGTGCGGGACGGGTACGCCTCGGTCGCGGTGTGCGAGTGGTAGATCACCACCGGCTCCTCGTCCCGGTCGTCCATCTCGCGCCACAGCTTCAGCTGCTCCTGGGAGTCGAACCGGTAGAACGTCGGGGACCGCTCGGCGTTGGTCATCGCGACGTACCGGACGGGCCGGTCCGACCCGATCGGGCCGGCGATGATGCCGCACGCCTCGTCCGGATGGTCGGCGCGCGCATGCGCGACGATCTTCTCGACCAGGGCACGCTCGATCGTCAGCATGCCCGAAGGCTACCGTCCCCGCCGGCGGGCACCCCACCCGCGGCCCGGCCTGGACCGGGTCCTGCCGCGGGCGGGTCTCAGTCACGGTCGAGCCGGATGTGCATCCGGATGCGGGTGCCGCCGGGGCCGGACCTGATCTGCACGATGTGGCAGAGCCGGCGCACCGCCCACATCGCGCCGTCCACGCCCTGCCCGGCCTGCCCGCCCGGCGTACCCGGCAGGGCGGACGGGGGCGGGCCGGGCGGCGGCGGGGCGTAGCCGAGGAAGCGGTCGGCGAGGGCGCGGCCCGGGTCGGCCACCTCGCAGACCAGCTCGCCCGCCCGTCCCCACAGCCGCGCCGAGCCGTGCCCGCCGCCGGCCTGGATGATCATGGTGGCGACCTCGTTCACCGCCAGCACGAACGGGAGCGTCCGGCCCTCCGGCAGCCCCAGCCGGGCGGCCTCGGCGGCGAGGAAGGCGCGCAGCGACGGCAGCCCGCCCGCGCCGAACGCCCGGTGCGCGGCGGAGGCGGGCGGCGGCGGGAGCGCGTCCGCGTTGCACTCGGCGTAGTACTCGGCCGGGTCGGTGTACTCCGGGCTGGGCCGCGGGCCGTCCGGGCCGGCCAGCTCCGGGTGCGTGCGGGCCATCGCGGCCAGCACCCCGGGCGGCAGCGCCACCGCGTCGTACGCGCACATGATCATGGTGGGGGTGCCGGCGAACACCACGTTCAGCAGCGACTCGTGCCGCTGCCACTCGCGCGTCTCCAACGGCGACAGCCCGTCCCACACCGGCTCGGCGAGCAGCCGCAGCCGCCCGCGCGGCCACCAGTCGGCGCGCATCCGGTCGTGGTAGCCGGCCAGCGCCCGCATCGGCCCGCCGAACCAGTCGGCGGAGTCGATGAACTCGATCCCGGCGGCGGCCTCCGGACCGAGCCGCTCCCGCAGCGACACCCGGACCGGCTCGGAGGCGATCACCACCACCGCGTCGCCCGCGCTCCACCCGGCCTCCAGGTACGGGACGGCGGTCAGCGCCAGCTCGCGCGGCCACCCGTACGGGACGGCCCGGTGCACCAGCGCGTTCCGGCCGCCGGACGGCCGCCGGGCGTCCGCCGCGGCGTCCCCGGCCCGCGGCGCACCCGCCTGACGAGCGATCACCGGACCCCCTCGTGGACGACCCCGGGCGCGCCCGCCCAGCCGGACGCCCGCATCATCATCTCCACGCAGCCCGGCGCCGACCGCAGGACGACCAGCCGGTCGGGCACGATGCTCCACTCGTTCACGCCGACCAGCGCGCGCAGCCCGGCCAGGTCGCAGAACTCCACCCCGGCCAGGTCCAGGCACACGTGCGCGGCGCGGCCGTCCAGCCCGCGCAGCGCCGCCAGCAGCCCCGGCAGCGTCGACTCGTCGATCGAGCCGGACAGGCGGAGGCCGGGCGGCGCGAACAGCGGGTCGATCCTCAGCACGCCGTCGTCGAAGACCGCGTCGGCGCCCGCCCGCCCGCCGTGGCACGCCTCCAGCGCGCCGAGCCCGCCGGGCGCGAACCAGCCCGCGTCGAACTGGCACAGCGCCATCGCGTCCCCGGCCTCGGCGACGGCCCGGCCCACGGCGTCCTCGAACGCCGCGAACCCGGCGGTGCCGGGCCAGCCGCGCGAGGCGGGCGACGCCTCGACGCTCACCCGGACCCCCGCGCGCCGGTCCGGGCCGCGGGCCGCCGCGATCACCTCGCCGGCCGGGCGGCCCGCGGTGTCGGGCACGGCCAGCCGGCCGTCGTTGACGGCGGCGAGCAGGTCGGGGGCGTCCGCCGCGAACAGCGCCCGCAGCCGGTCCCGCACGGCCCGCGCGGGCTCGCCGTCCGCCAGATGGACCAGCGCGTGCCCGGCCGCCAGCCCGGCGCGCAGGTAGGCGGACAGGACGGCGTGCCGTTCCGCGCCACTGCCGTAGGCGAGGAAGAGGTGGTCGCCGGACCGCATCGCGCCGACCGCCGCGCCGTGCCCGCGGGCCTTGCCCTGCCCCGCCATGCCCTCGCCGCCTGTCATGCCGCGTCCGCCGCCCTGTCGTGCCCGCCTGCCCCGCGGTGCCCGCCCGCCATGCGCGACGATCCCTCCGCTCAGCCGGTCCGTTCCTCGATCGACACTCCCGACCGCGCGAGCAGCCCCGACTCGCGCAACCGCCCGGCCAGGGCGGGGTCGGCGCCGCGCAGCAGCAGGCCGCGGCCGGTGCCGGAGCCCGGCCGGTCCGCGTCGGCCAGCAGCCGCAGCCCGGCCTCGTCGCAGCCGGTCAGGCCGCGCAGGTCCAGGCAGAGCAGCCCCGCCGTGGACGCGACCGACGCCAGCACCTTCTCCGCCGCCGGGACGCTCGCGGCGTCCAGCGCCCCGGTCAGCGCCGCGCCGGGCGGCGTGAACGTCGGCGAGATGCGCAGCGCCCCGTCGTCGTAGTGGTCGTTCGCCCGCACCCGGCCCATGTGGCCGGCCTCCAGCTCCGCCAGCCGCACCTCGTCGAACCAGCGGCGGTCGAACTGGCAGATCGCCATCGCCTTCAGGTCGGTGGTCATGAACACCTGGTCGAGCATGCGCTCGAAGTCGCCGTGCCGCTCGGTCCCGGGCCAGCGGCGCAGCGAGAACCGCGCCTCGCCGGCGATCCGGACCCCCGCGTAGCCCTGCACGAGCGCCAGGTCGATCTCGGTGGCCATCAGCTCCAGGCTCTCGTCCGGGTCGAACCGGCCGCTGGCCAGGAACGTCTCCTCGGCGGTGCGGACGGCGAAGTGCCCGGCGTCCGCCGCGGCGGCGAAGTCGAAGCCGGTGTCGTCCTGGACCGGGCGGACCGTGTCGGGCCCGCCGTCCCGGCCGCCGAGCCAGGCGGCGACGTCCCGCGCGGGGACGGCGTCGGAGATGTAGATCACCTTCTGGCCCGCGCGCACCCCGTCGCGGACGTAGGCGGCCATGACGGACCGCCGTTCGGCGTCGCTGTCGAAGAAGAGGCACAGGTGGTCGCCCAGCTCCATCGAGCCGACGGGCTTGCTGTGAGCGTCCGTTGCCGGCATCGCGGCCTCCGGTTGGCGTAAGGCCCGCCTTCGCGGCGGGACTGGCGGCGTCCCCTCACGCTCCAGTGGACACCACTCAGGGCGTCCGCGTCCCGACAATCGGTGATGTCGGTGATGGCCGGGTATGGACGGAAACGTCCCACCGTGTCGCGCGGGCGGCCGCGCCCCGCCCGCGGGTCACCAGAGGGCGCGGACGAGCCCTTCCTGCAGCATCGTCAGCCAGTCGTAGGCGGCGAACATCGGCGCCCGCGGATCGCGCGGGTCGAGCTGCTCGGCCTCCTCGTACCACTCCTCGCTGATGTCCAGCCGGGTGCCGAGCGCCAGCCGCACGTCGTTCAGCGCGCGCAGCCAGATCTGCGCCCGCTCCTGGTCGAGGACGATGTCGGAACCCGGGTCCTTCAGCGCGTCCAGCACCGTCCGGGCCGCCTCGCGCTTGCCGTCCCGCAGCCCCATCTCGGTATAGCGGCGGAACTCCCCCGCCGCCTCGCCGTCCTCGCGGTAGGCGTCGGGGAACAGCCGCGCCAGCACCGGGTCGTCCGGCTTGACGGCGTTCTCGGCGATGCCCATGGAGGCCAGCTCGCCGCCCTCGCCCGGGGCGTCCCCGAGCAGCGAGACCAGCTGCTCCATCAGGGCCCGCACCAGCGCCGCCTCCTCCGGCTCCAGCCGTACGACGACGCCCTTGCGGGTCTTCTTCACGTTGCTCATCGGATCGCTCCGCCCAGAAAGGCTTCGGTGCGGGTCGCCACTGCTCCCCGGAGGGGGACGGCCTCGGACGGCGAGGGTGACGGCCCCCGCGCCCACCGGCCGGCCTCGCCGGTGATCAGTCGTCCCGCTTGACGGTGGCCCACAGCCCGTAGGAGTGCAGGATCTCCACGTCCCGCTCCATCTCCTCGCGGGTGCCCTTGGCCACGACGGCGCGCCCCTTGTGGTGGACGTCCAGCATCAGCTTCTCGGCCTTGCTCTTGGGGTAGCCGAAAACGGTCTGGAACACGTACGTGACGTACGACATCAGGTTGATCGGGTCGTTCCAGACGATCGCCAGCCAAGGCCGGTCGGCGCGCACGTCCTCCTCGGCGTCGGGCCGCTCCAGCTCGACGGGTGCGGGCGCCGTGCTCATGAGCCCGCCCCGCTCGCCCTGCTCGTGACGCTCATCGGCCGCGTCTCCCCCTCTCCCCGCGTTGTCGGTCCGCCCACGGCACCCGATGCTATGCGCCTCCGCGCCGTCCGGTGCGATCTTCACCGTCCCCGATCCGATCGCCACCGGGGCGCCGGGAGGTGCCCGCGGGGCCGCGGTGTGATCTCCGCCGGGCGCGGTGGCCCGCCCCTCCATGGTGCCCGCACCTGCCCTTAGGGTTCCACCTGTGGACGTTGACGACGGAACCGCCCTCCTCACCGACCAGTACGAGCTGACGATGCTGCAGGCCGCGCTGCGCAGCGGCACGGCCGGCCGGCGCGCGGTCTTCGAGGTGTTCGCGCGCAGCCTGCCCGCGGGCCGCCGGTACGGCGTGGTCGCGGGGATCGGGCGGCTGCTGGACGCAATCGAGGCGTTCCGGTTCGACGGCGCGGAACTGGAGTTCCTCACCGCCAAGGGGATCGTGGACGAGCCCACGGCGCAGTGGCTGGAGAAGTACCGCTTCTCCGGGAACGTCTGGGGTTACGCCGAAGGCGACTGCTACTTCCCGGAATCGCCGATCCTGGTGGTCGAGGGGACGTTCGCCGAGGCCGTCCTGCTGGAGACCGTCGTCCTGTCGATCCTCAACCACGACTGCGCGATCGCCTCGGCCGCGTCCCGGATGGTGCAGGCCGCGCAGGACCGGCCGATCATCGAGATGGGGTCGCGCCGCACCCACGAGCGCGCGGCCGTCGCCGCCGCCCGCGCCGCCTACATCGCCGGGTTCACCACCACGTCGAACCTGGAGGCGGGCCGCCTCTACGGCGTCCCCACCGCCGGGACGAGCGCGCACTCGTTCACCCTGCTGCACGACAGCGAGCGGCACGCGTTCGAGGCGCAGCTCGCGTCGCTGGGCGACGGGACGACGCTCCTCGTCGACACCTACGACGTCGAACGGGCCGTCCGGACGGCCGTGGAGCTCGCCGGGCCGTCCCTCGGCGCCGTCCGCATCGACAGCGGCGACCTCGGCGTGGTGGCCCGCCGCGTCCGCGAGCAGCTCGACTCGCTGGGCGCGCACGGCACGCGCATCGTGGTCACCGGCGACCTCGACGAGTACGGCATCGCCGCGCTCGCCGCCGCGCCCGTCGACGGGTACGGCGTGGGGACGTCCCTGGTGACGGGGTCCGGCGCCCCGACCGCCTCGCTCGTCTACAAGCTCGTCGCCCGCGCCGACTCCGGCGCCGAGGACGCGGCGATGCGGCCGGTCGCGAAGCGCTCCACCGGCAAGCCCAGCCGCGGCGGCCGCAAGAGCGCCGTGCGGTGCATCGACGCGCACGGCACCGCGTACGCCGAGACGGTGTCGGTCGGCGAGCCGACGCCGGGGCCGCGCGACCGCGTCCTGCACGTCCCGCTCGTCCGCGACGGCGAGATCGTCGGGCGGGAGACGCTGCGGGACGCCCGGGAACGGCACGTCCGGTCCGTCGCGGAGCTCCCCGCGACCGCGCTCCAGCTGTCCAAGGGCGAGCCCGCCGTGCCCACCGAGTTCGTCGACGGCGGCCCGCGCGGCTGACCGGGCCGGAAGGGCACGGCCCCCGCTGGGGTAGCGTCGACGGCGGGGAGACACAGGCAGAGGAGCGGTCATGGGCAAGAAGGCTCTGATCATCGTGGACGTGCAGAACGACTTCTGCGAGGGCGGGTCGCTCGCCGTCGCGGGCGGCGCGGGCGTGGCCACGGCCATCTCGGGCCACGTGGCGGCGCGGGGCGGCGACTACGCGCACATCGTCGCGACCCGCGACTTCCACCTCGACCCCGGCGGCCACTTCTCCGACCGTCCCGACTTCGTCGACAGCTGGCCCCCGCACTGCGTGATCGGCACCCCCGGCGCCGACTTCCACCCCAACCTGGCGCTCGCGCCCATCGAGACGGTGTTCAGCAAGGGCCGCGAGACCGCCGCCTACAGCGGCTTCGAAGGCGTCTCCGACGACGACGTCCCGCTCGGCGACTGGCTCGCCTCCCGCGGCGTCGACGCCGTCGACGTCGTCGGCATCGCCACCGACCACTGCGTCCGCGCCACCGCCGTCGACGCGGCCCGGGCCGGCCTGCGCACCACGGTCCTGCTCGACCTGACGGCGGGCGTCGGCAAGGCCACCGTCGGCCGCGCCCTGGACGAGCTCGGGCGCGAGGGCGTCGCCCTCTCCGGCGACCCGGTCGTGAGCGGCGACTGAAGGTGAGCACCCTCCCCGAAATGAGCACTCCCCCCGAGACGAGCACTCCCTCCGGCGTCGAAGTGATCCTGGTCGCCGGCGTGTCCGGCAGCGGCAAGACCACCGTCGGCGGCCTGCTCGCCGAGCGGCTCGGCTGGGACTACGCCGAGGCCGACGCGTTCCACTCCCCCGCGAACATCGCCAAGATGCGGGCCGGGCATCCGCTGACCGACACCGACCGCGCCCCCTGGCTGCGCGCGATCGCCGCGTGGATCGACGACCGGCTCGAGACCGGGCGGCCCGGCGTCGTCAGCTGCTCGGCGCTGAAGCGCGCCTACCGGGACCGGCTCACGGGCGGGCGGCCCGCCGTCCGCACCGTGATGCTCGACGGCGACCGCGACGTCATCGCCGAGCGGATGCGGGCGAGGCACGGCCACTTCTTCGGCGCCGGCCTGCTGGACAGCCAGTTCGCCGACCTGGAGCGGCCCGCCCCGGACGAGCACGTCCTGACCGTCCCCATCACCGACTCCCCCGAGGAGACGGTCGACCGCATCGTCAAGGCCCTGGACCTGGCACCGCTGCACTGACCCGCGACGCCCCCGCCGTCAGGCGCGGGCGGCGGCCCCGGCGTCCCCGGCGGCCGGCCTCAGGCGCGCTTGGCGGCCCACTCGCGGATCTTGCTGATCCGCTTGCGGATCTCCTCCGCGCTGGCCTGCGGGACGGCCGGCCCGCCGCACGCCGTGCGGAGCTGGCTGTGGATCACGCCCTGCGGCTGGCCGGTGCGGTGGTTCCACGCGTTGACCAGGCCGTTCAGCTCCTTGCGCAGAGCGTGCAGGTCCTCGGCGGCGGTGCGGTCGGCGCGCGGGTCGCCGGTCTTGCGGCGGCGCTCGTTGGCGATCTGGTCGGCCTGCCGCTTGCGCAGCAGCTGCGTCACCTGCTCGGGCTCCAGCAGGCCGGGGATGCCGAGGAACTCCTCCTCCTCGGCGGACCCCGGCTGGGCCTGCATGCCGAACTCGCCGCCGTCGTACAGGACGCGGTCGAACGTCGCGGACGCCTCGACCGTCTCGAACGGCAGCTCCTCGCCGACGTCCGGGGTGTCCTGCTTGCGGTTGGCCTCGGCGAGCAGGTCGTCGTCGAGGCCGTCCTCGCGGACGGGCCGCTCGAGGACGTGGTCGCGCTCCTCCTCCAGCTCGGCGGCGTGCCCCATCAGCGTCGGCACCGACGGCAGGAACACCGACGCCGTCTCGCCGCGCTTGCGGGCGCGGACGAAACGGCCGATCGCCTGCGCGAAGAACAGCGGCGTGCTGGTGGACGTGGCGTAGACGCCGACCGCGAGGCGCGGGATGTCGACGCCCTCCGACACCATCCGGACCGCGACCATCCACCGGTCGTCGGTCTCGCTGAACGCCTTGATCTTCTTGGACGCGGTCGGGTCGTCCGACAGCACGATCGTCGCGCCCTGCCCGGTGACCGCGCGGAGCATCTTGGCGTAGGCGCGGGCGGCCTCGTGGTCGGTGGCGATGACCAGCCCGCCCGCGTCCGGGATGGCGCGGCGCAACTCGGTGAGGCGGCGGTCGGCGGCGGCGATGACCTGCCTGATCCAGTCGCCCTTGGGGTCGAGCGCGGCCCGCCACGCCTGCGCGGTCTGGTCCTGGGTGAGCGGCTCGCCGAGCGTCGCGGTGATCTCGTCGCCGGCGCGGGTGCGCCAGCGCATCTCGCCCGCGTACGCCAGGAAGATCACCGGCCGGACGACCCCGTCCGCGAGCGCCGGGCCGTAGCCGTAGGTGTAGTCGGCCTGGCTGCGCTTGATCCCGTCCGGACCCTCCTCGTAGCGGACGAACGGGATCGGGTTGATGTCGGTGCGGAACGGGGTGCCCGACAGAGCGAGCCGCCGCGTCGCCGGCTCGAACGCCTCCCGGACGGCGTCGCCCCAGGACAGGCCGTCGCCCGCGTGGTGCACCTCGTCGAAGATCACCAGGGACTTGCGCGACTCGGTGCGGTTGCGGTGCAGCGCCGGGCGCGCCGCGACGGTCGCGTAGGTGACGGCGACGCCGTGGAAGTCCTTGCCGACCGGGCCGTCGCCGTTCTGGTACTCCGGGTTGATCTTGATGCCGACGCGGGCGGCGGACTCCGCCCACTGCCGCTTCAGGTGCTCGGTCGGGCAGACGATCGTGATCGCGGCGACGATCCTTCGCTCGATCAGCTCCCGGGCCAGCCGCAGCGCGAACGTGGTCTTACCGGCACCGGGCGTCGCGACGGTGAGGAAGTCGCGCGGGCCCGGCTGCTGCCCGTCCGTGCCGAAGTAAGCCTCCAGCGCCTGCTGCTGCCAGGCGCGCAGGGATTGCGCGGTCCCCCAGGCGGCCCGCTCGGGGAACGCGGGGGGCATGCTCGATGCGGCGAAGGTGCTCACGGTCATAGCAGGCTACCGAGCCCCACCGACAGATCGCGCCGCCCCGGCCCCTCCTGTGCCGCGATCCACACTCCCGCGCTCTCGCGCGCCGCCCCGCCCGCGCCCGTTCCCCGCCGCCCGATAGGCGGCCCACGCGGCGCGGATGCGGCGGCCCTGACCTGGGGTGAACTGCCGCATGCAGGAGTCGAACCCGTAGTTCATGAAGTTGTGCACCGGGTCTTCGCCGCGCTGCGGGCAGCTGTCCTTGTAGTCAGGGCACCCTTGCGCGGGGGAAGCCTCGTACGGGGTGTCGGACACCCCGTCGCCGGGCGGCGTGCACCCACCCTGGAACGTGTGCAGCAGCCCCAGCCAGTGCCCGATCTCGTGGACGGCCGTGTAGCCGCGGTTGAAGCGCCGGTAGGAGCCGTGCGGGAGGCTGCGGTAGTCGATGACGACACCGTCCATGCGCGGGCTCTTGCGGTACCACTGCGGGAAGGTCGAGAACCCGAGGACGTCGCTGCCCACGGCCGCCGTGTAGAGGTTGAGCGTGCCGCGCCCGCCCTTGCGCAGCTTGCGCTTGATGGCGCTCTGGTACTTCCGCGGGTGGGAGAACCAGGCGGCCTTGTTCGTCACGTCGTAGCCGGCGAGGTGGAACCGCACGCCGGTGTCGGCGCCGCCCGTCCGCCCGCTGTACGCCGCGTTCAGGGTGGCGATCTGGCTCCGGACGGCCGCCCCGGACAGCCGCCCCGTCCGCCCGGCGGCGAGGACGTGGAAGCGCACCGGGATCACCAGCGCCCGCCGCCTCGCCTCATCGGCCCGCCCCGCGTCGGCCCGCCCCGCGTCGGCCCGCCCCGCGTCGGACCGTGTCGCGTCGGACCGTCTCGCATCGGACGGCGCCGCGTCTGACCGCCCGTCTGACCGCAGCGCGTCGAGACGCGCCTCGTCTGCCGTGCCGTAGCGCTCGCGGAGCGTCCTGCGCAGGTCCCCGAGCATCGCGACGACCTGGCCGCGGCTCAGCTCCCCGCCCGCGTCGCGCGGGTGGGCCGCCCGGGCCGCGGCGCCCCGCCCGCACCCGTCCTCTCCCACCGCGCCCGTCTTCCCCGCCGCGCTGGTCTTCCCCGCCGCGCTGGTCTTCCCCGCCGCGCTGGTCTTCCCCGCCGCGCTGGTCTTCCCCGCCGCGCCGGCCGGCCCCATGACGCCAGCCGTCCGCACTGTCCTGGCCCGCGCGCGCGGGCCGTCACTCATCGAACTCGACACCGCACACGCTGTGACCGTCAGTGCGCACAGCGAAACCCCGGCGAACCGCCGCATCTGTCCCCCGTATGTCCCCGTTTGGAAAGCTGATCTGGAAAAGCAGGTGTGGAAACGCGAAAGCCCCGCGGTGGCGCGTCCGCCCTTCCGGCGAACCTGACCGCGGGACCGTCACGGGGGCGCGCGGGCCGTACGGCCCGGCGCCCTCATCCGGCTCTCAGCCGGCCGTCACTCGTCGCCCTTGTCCCCGCCCGGCTGCATGGACTCGTAGATCTCCTTGCACTCCGGGCAGACCGGGTACTTCTTCGGGTCCCGGTTCGGCACCCAGACCTTGCCGCACAGCGCGATCACCGGCGTGCCGGTCACCGCGCTCTCGGTGATCTTGGCCTTCTTCACGTAGTGGGCGAACCGCTCGTGGTCGCCGTCACCATGCGAGAGGTCCGGCCGGACGTCCTGCTGGGTGTCGCTGTCGGGAAGGATCCTCGTACTCACGTCATCACCTTAGTTCAGCGTCGGGTCCTCGGGGAAAGTGGAGACGAACGCCAGGTCACCGCCCTGCCGGCGGAGCACCTCCTGCCACAGCCGGTCCGGGTCCCCCGCGAACACGTCGCCCGCCTCGGCCGGCACCAGGTACCAGGCGCCGTCCTCGATCTCGCCGCGCAGCTGCCCGGCCGACCAGCCGGCGTACCCGGCGAACACCCGCAGCTGCAGCAGCTCCGCCGCCAGCAGCCCGGGCGGCGCCTCCAGGTCGACCAGGCCGACCCGGGCGACCTCCGAGCCGCCCTCCAGCGCCCGCCAGCCGAGCGGCTCGTCCTCGCCCGGCAGGCGGGCCAGGGCGAGCGCGTTGTCCAGCGCGACCGGGCCGCCCTGGAACACCACCGACGGGCCCGTCACCAGCTCGGCCCACGGCGGCAGCACCCGGTCGACCGGGATCTCGGTCGGCCGGTTCAGGACAACCCCCAGCGTGCCCCCGTCCATATCGTGCTCGACCACCAGGACGACGCTGCGCCTGAAGTTGGGATCCTCCAGTTGGGGTGTCGCGACCAGCAGAAGCCCCACCCTGATGCCGTCTTCCATGGGTTCCATCATGCGTTGCGCGGACCTCCCACGGCACGTCCCCCCGCTCGTTAGCCTGTTAGGCATTCCTAGCGATGGGGATATCGGCACCACAACCGCCTAGGTTAAGAATGATCCAGGATCACCCGGCCGCCCGCTCAGCCCGGACCCCCCGAGACCCCCGGGGCGACCGCCCGAAGGGCGGATGAGGAGGACAGCGATGCAGTTGCCCAGGGTCATCATCGCCGCAGTGTTTCTCGTCATCGGGGGGCTGATCGCCGTCCCGGCCCTGATGAAGTCGTCGGGCTCCGGCGCGCGGGCGTCCTCCACCACCTCCACGTCGGCGAGTCCGAGCCCCAGCGGCTCGGGGACGTCCCCCTCGCCGACGAAGACCACCCACAAGCCGTCCAAGACGCCGACGAAGACGCCGACGAGCACGGCCGCGCCGCAGCCCGTCAGCGCCACCATCGGGTCGGTGTCCTGCCCGTCGCGGTCCGTCCGCGTGACCGTCCGCAACACCGGGACGCAGCGCGAGGACTTCACCGTCCTCAAGAACGACGACAGCGCGACCGTCCCCGCCACCGTCTCCCCCCACGACAGCAAGACCGTGACGGTCGAGCTGAAGGAGGACCGGCGGACGCTCGTCCAGGTCGACTGGGCCAACAAGCAGATCGAGACCCGCTCGCTCACGGCGAACTGCAAGCACGCGGGCGCCGCGCCGCACAAGACCGCGCCGACCAAGCTGCCGCACACCGGCCCGGACACCGTCCTGTGGGCCCGGGCCGCGACCGGCGTCGGCGTGATGCTCACCGGCGTGGTCATCTTCTGGTACGGCGGGATCTGGCCCCGCCGCCGCGACCAGGTCTTCGCGAAGAAGACCGACTGAACCGATCGAGCCGGTCGAACCGGCCGGTCCGCCGGGCCCGGCCGGACCCGGTCGCGGAGGCGGCGGCTACGCCTCGGTGCGGGGGCGGCCGCCGGCGGCCTCGCGGACGGCGCCCGCGACGCGGGACGCCACCTCCGGGTGGAACACGCTCGGCACGATGTAGTTCGGGCCCAGCTCGCCCGGCGTGACGACCTCGGCCAGCGCCTGCGCCGCCGCCGCCAGCATCGCCTGGGTGACCCCGTCGGCCTGCGCGTCCAGCAGCCCGCGGAAGACGCCCGGGAACGCCAGCACGTTGTTGATCTGGTTCGGGTAGTCGCTGCGGCCCGTCGCGACGACGGCGGCGTGCTCGCGCGCCTCGTCCGGCGACACCTCCGGCTCCGGGTTCGCCAGCGCGAACACGATCGCGCCCTCGTTCATCGTCGCGATGTCGTCGCCGTTGAGGATGCCGGGCGCGGACACCCCGATGAACACGTCCGCGTCCTTCACCGCGCCGCGCAGGTCGCCGGAGTAGCCGTCGGTGTTGGTGTGCTCGGCGATCCAGCGCAGCGAGTCGTCCAGGTCCTCGCGGCCCTTGTGCACCGCGCCCCGGTAGTCGCACACGATCAGGTCGCGCGCGCCGGCGTGCATGAGCAGCTTCAGGATGGCGGTGCCGGCCGCGCCCGCGCCCGCCATCGTGATCCGGACCGAGCCGATGTCCTTGCCGACGACCCGCAGCGCGTTGGTCAGCGCGGCCAGCACGCAGATCGCGGTGCCGTGCTGGTCGTCGTGGAAGACCGGGATGTCCAGCAGCTCGCGGAGCCGCCGCTCGACCTCGAAGCAGCGCGGCGCGGAGATGTCCTCCAGGTTGATGCCGCCGAACGCGGGCGCGAGGATCTGCACCGTCCGGACGATCTCGTCGGTGTCCTGGGTGTCCAGGCAGATCGGCCACGCGTCGATCCCGGCGAACCGCTTGAACAGCGCCGCCTTGCCCTCCATGACCGGCAGCGCCGCCTCCGGGCCGATGTTGCCGAGGCCCAGCACCGCCGACCCGTCGGTGACGACCGCGACGCTGTTGCGTTTGATCGTCAGCCGGCGGACGTCCTCGGGGTTGCGGGCGATGGCGAGCGACACCCGGGCGACGCCGGGCGTGTAGGCCATCGACAGCTCGTCGCGGTTGCGCAGCGGCACCTTCGACTGCATCTCGATCTTGCCGCCGAGGTGCATCAGGAAGGTCCGGTCGCTGACCTTGTGGATCTTGATGGAGTCGATCTTCTCCAGCGCGCCGGCGATCGCCTCGGCGTGCTGGGTGTCGCGGGTGGCGATCGTCACGTCGATGCGCAGCGTCTCGTGCCCCGCCGTGTTGACGTCGAGGGCCGTGACGATGCCGCCGGCGTTCTCGACCACGTGCGTGATCTGGCTGACCGCCTTGCCGCCGGCCGGGACCTCCAGCCGGACGGTGATGGAGTACGAAACGCTGGGCACGCTCGCCACGACAACCTGCTCCCTCTTGCTACCGGGTACGTCCTCGTCCCGGCCGCCACGTCCCATGGGGGCACGGGACGCCCGGGGGCCGTCGCCCTCTCCGCCTGCGGCTCACAGCGCCCGCGCCGCGGCCGCGATCAGGTCGACGGCGGCGGATGCGGGCAGCCTCGTGGTGTCGATCACGAGATGGTAGAGCCGCGGATCGGCGGGGTCGGCCCCGTAAAAGTGCTTCACGTAGGCCGTGCGGGCGCGGTCGTTGTCATCGAGCATACGCTCAACATCGCGGTCCGGCGTCCCGGTCGCCCCAGCCGGACCCCGCGTCCCGCCCCCGGCCCGGCCCCGGCGGCCGCCCGGGACCGCCGCCGCCCGGCCTTCGGCGGACTTCGCCAGCTCGTGCGCGGCGACCGCCAGCCGCCGCTCGCGCGGGCCGTCCAGCCGGACGTGCAGCACCCCCGGGAGGCCGGCCAGCACGAGGGCGGCGGCGCGGCCGAGCAGCACGCCCCCGCCGCGCTCCACCGTCCGGTGGATGACGCGCTCGGTGTGCTCGACGAACTCCTCGGGACGGATGATCGCCTGCTCGGGGAGGTAGACGTCCATGGCGCCGAGCGCGACGTTCGGCAGCCGCGCCGCGCCCGCGAGGATGCGGCCGATGCCGCTCTCGGCGCGGCCGTCGTGAGCGAGCGCCTCCTCCAGCGTGCAGCCGATCTCGCCGGCGACCCGGACGGGGATGGCCCGGTCGAGGAACGGCAGCTGAAGGCGCTCGGCGACCGCGGGGCCGACCACGTCGCCCCGCGCGCCGAACGCGGCGGAGATGGTCACGACACGAGCGCTCACACCCGCTACATGCCCGATTCCGCGCGCCCCAAGGGCCCGGACCCGTCGCGATCGCAGGCGGGCAGGGCGATCCGGCGCTCAGCCGTCAGGCGAGCGCCGGGCCGCCGAGCGAGGCCGTTGGGCCGCGGTCGTCGGAACGCCGGGATCGTCGGAACGCCGGGATCGTCAGAAGAGCGCCGACTGGAGGGAGCGGCGGGCCTTGGCGACGCGCGGGTCGTCCGGCGGCAGCAGCTCGAACAGCGACAGCAGGTGCGTGCGGGCCGCGTCGCGGTCATCGCCCGCGCTGCCGCGCACCGCGGTGAGCAGCCGCCCGAACGCGTCCTCGATCCGGCCGGACACCATCTCGACGTCCGCGGCGCGGAGCTGCGCCTGCACGTCGCCGGGCTTGTCCGCCGCCTCCTGGACGGTGCGCTCGGGGTCCAGCCGCTCCACCCGCAGGCTCAGCTCGACCAGCGCGAGACCCTGCTTGGCCTGGCCGTCCCTCGGGTTCCCGGCGAGGATCCGCTCGAAGGCGGCCTTCGCGCCGTCGAGGTCGCCGCGCTGCAGCGCGTCCTCGGCCTCGGAGTACACCGACCCGGCCGGGGCCGCCTCCTCGCCCGCGGCCGCGGCCTCGCCCGGCGGGGGCTCCGGCAGGATGCCCTCCTGGCGCAGCGCCTCGAAGAGCTGGTCGATCGCCTGCCGGACCTGCGGCTCGGGGGCCGCGCCGTTCAGGAAGGGCAGCAGCTGCCCGGCCACGACCGCCGCGACGAACGGGATGCCGCGCACGCCCATCTGCTGCATGTACGCGCCGAGCTGCGGGTTCGCGTCGATGTCGACCTTGGCGAGGATCCACTTGCCGGCCGCCTCGGTGGCGAGCTTCTCCAGGATCGGGCTGAGCTGCTTGCACGGCCCGCACCAGTCGGCCCAGAAGTCGACGAGCACCGGGACGGTCTGCGACCGCTCCACGACCTCGGTGTTGAAGGTCTGGTCGGTGACGTCCACGACGTACGCTCCGGCGGCGGGGGCGCCGCCGGCCGGGCCGCCCGCGGGCGCCGCACCGGCCTGCGCCCGGCGCTCCTGCTGCTTCCTGGCGGCCGCCTGGCGAGCTCCCAGGTCGATGGCCCCGTGCAACGAAAAGTCCCGAGAAGGCATGGGTCCATCCTGCCCCATGACCGGCCCGGTCGGTGCGCCCGTCCGCTCGGAGCGGAGCGAGCCGCGCGCGGACGCCGCCCGTGCCGGCGCGGGACCGCCGACCACGGCGCCCCTTTCCATGGGATGACGACGCAATTGTCCGCCTTTTTTGAATTCTCACCTTCGGTCGGAAGGCAAAGAATCCAGGCGTCCTGCCGTAAAGGCAAAAAGATTGCTGACAGCCATCACCAAGCCCGGTTATAGTCGCGATGTCGATGCATCGTGCGACGGCAAAAGAGATCCGGTTCCCCGGACCCCGCCGATTCGGCCGGTCCGGGCGGACGGGCGCCGGGTGGCGCCGGGAGCGGCCACCGGCCCGGCTCGGACGACCGTCGCGCTCGCATGACGAGCAACGGGGGGAAACAAGTGATCGCGGAGCATTCCGCGATCGTGGCCCGAGGAATGGGTGTCCGCCGCGGGGGGCGGTGGCTCCTGCGCCCGGTGACCTTCGGCGTGACCGAAGGCGTGGTCGGCTTCGCCGGTCCACCTGGTGTCGGTAAATCCACTCTGCTGGCCACGTTCGCGACCTTGCGCCGGCCTAATTCCGGCGTGCTGCACATTCTCGGGCATGACATAGCGAACGCCGCGGACCTGCGGGCCGCGCGGGCCCGGATCGGCTACCTGCCGGCCCGGTTCTCCCGCGCGGAGAGCATGACGGCGGGCGAGTTCGTCGCTTATGCCGCGTACTACAAGCGCACGAGCACCTCAGTGGCACGGTCCATCATGAAGCGGCTGGACCTCACCGAGGCCGCCGGGACGGCGCTGTCGCTGCTGCCGCCGGACGTCCGGCTGCGCGCCGGGCTGGCCGCCGCGTGCGTGCACGGCCCCGACCTGCTGGTGCTGGACGACCCGTTCGGCGACCTGCGGGCCGCCGCCGAACCGTGGCCGACCGGCGCGGCGGGGCCGGGCGGGACCGCGTACTCGGCCGCGATGGCCGAGCTGGTCCCGGTGCTGCGGTCGCTGGCGCCGACCGTCCTGGTCAGCGCGGACGACACCGAGACGCTCACCGGCTGGTGCGACCGGCTGCTCACGCTGGCCCGCGGCCGGCTCAGCGAGCAGCCCACCCATTCCGCGGCGGCCCGCCGGGGCCGCACCGCCGCGGACCGGCGCGTCGCGGCGGACGGCCCGGACGCGGCCCTGCCCGTCACCGACGAGCCCGCCGCCGGGCCCGCCGACCACCCGGCCGGGGCCGGCCTCGGCACGGAGCCCGGCCACTCCGCCCCGCTGGACCTCGCCGTGCGCGAGCCGGACGCGGCGGGGCACGTCCCGAAGGAGCGCGCCCGGGACAGGACGGGCCGGAAGCGGCGCGGCGCGGTGCGGAGGCGGCCGGCGCGGCTCGCACTGCCGCACGTCAGCCTGCGGCCCGCCGCACTGCGCCCCGCCGCGCTGGGCACGACGGCCCTGCGCACGACGGCCCTGCGCACGACGGCCAGGCGCACGAGAGCCCTGCGCGCCACGGCCCGCCGCACCACGGCCCTGAGCGGCGCGGCGCTGCGGCAGGTGCCGCTCCCGGTGCCGAGGCTGCGGTCGAGGCGGGCGGCCGCGGGGAGCGGCGCCGGTGTCTGACCTCGGTCGGGTGCTCCGGCTGGACGCCCGCCGCTCGGCGCTGCTGGTCGCGGTGCCGATCCTCTCCGCGGTCGGGACGGCGGCGGCGGGCCCGCCGCTGCTGCCCTCGGTCGCGTACTGGGACAACTCCGTCGTCGCGCTGCTCGACGCGGTGCGGTTCCTCGGCCCGGCCGCGGCCGGGCTGGCCGCGTGGACGGCCGTGCGGGAGCGCCCGCTCGACTACCTGCGCGACCTGACGGCGCGCTCGCCCGCCACGGGCGCCCTGCTCGACCTGCTGCTGCTCTCCGCGGCGGCGCTCGCGTCCTACCTGGTGGTGGCCGCGCTGGTGGTCGCGGTCACGCTGCTCCGCCAGGAGGCCGGGCACCCGCATCCCCTCGGCGTGGTGGCCGGAGCGGGCGCGCTGGTGCTGCACGTCGCGGTCGGCTACCTGGCCGGACGGGTCGTCCCGCACCGGGCGACGGCGGCCGTGGTGCTCGCCGTGACGGCGCTGTGGGCCGCCCTCCGCGTGCCGGGGACGTCGTGGCTGAGCCTGCTCCCCCCTGCGGCGTTCAACCGCATCCCCCTGTTCACCACGCTGCGCGCGTGCGTGCTCGGCTACCAGGTGCTGTGGGCGTCGGGGCTGACCGCCGTGCTCGTCCTCGGGTACGTGCTGTGGGCGACGCGGCGGCTGCTGCTCGTCCTGCCGCTGGCCCTGGCGCTGGCGGCGACCGGCGGCGCGACGCTCGGGCTGCGCGACGCCGGCGGGACCGTGGCGCCCGCGCCCGCGGAACGGGTGTGCCGGGAGTGGCCGCTGACCGTCTGCGTGCATCCGGCGCTGCGCGCGGCGCTGCCCTCGCTGATGACGGCCGTGACGCCGCTCGCGGCGCGGCTGCGCGGCACGCCGGGCGCGTTCACCCGCGTTGAGCAGCTTCCGGGCTGGGCGCCCGCCGGGGTCGCGAACGGCGTCGCCGGCATCCACCTGGACGAGAACCTGTCGCCCGGCTACCAGGAGCGGGCCGTCCGCCAGATCAGGGACGGCCTGCTCGACGCAGGCGCGTGCGCGGTCATCGGACGGCCGGGCGGCTACGGCTCGCTGGTGGACGCGTGGCTGCTCGGCGAGCAGCCGCCGGCGATCCGCGACGCGGGGGCGGCGCGGCGGTTCGGCTCATGGGGCGACGACCGGCGGCGCGCCTGGCTGCGCCGCCATTTCGCCGGCTACCGGTCGTGCGCGCTGGGTCCGGCGGACTTCCGGCCGGCGCCCCGGCGCGTCCACCGGAGCACGGGGCGGGTGGTGCGGGACGCCCACCGGCCCGTGCCGATGCGCCCGCGGGAGCTGGGTCACGCGCAGTCCCCCGCGTGACCGCGGCGGAACCCCCATCCCGACCGCGGCCACGCGGAAGTCGTGGTCAGGCCCGTCCGGCGGTCTGCGGCTCGGGACGGGCGGCGGCCGCGGGCTTGGCCCAGTGCCGCTCGACGAAGAACGGCGCGACGGGCAGCACCGCGGCGATGAGCGCGAGGACGGTGCGCTTGAGGCCCCAGCCGAGCTTCTCGCCGGCGGCGTAGGCCAGCCCGACGTAGGCGAGGAACAGGATGCCGTGGATGGGCCCCATCACCTGGACGGCCACCGGCAGGTCCGCGCCGTACTTCAGCGGCATGGCGACCAGGAGCAGCACCAGGAAGGAGGTCGCCTCGGCGATGGAGACGACACGGAACGCGCGCACGATGTCCACGAACCCCTCAACGCCTCGCCGCCGTTCCAGGTTTCCCTTGTTCCTATGGCCCTGCTCACACGCGCCGACCGGCCCTCCGGCCCGCGGCGATGCGGCGACCGCGCGCGTCGCCCGTTGAAGGAAGGCGCTCCAGCGCCTGACGCCACGGGCAATGCAGACAATAGGGTGTCCGCGTGGACTGGAGCCTGCTGACCTGTGCGCGCAAGGGGCACATCACCTACGCCCCCGACGAGCGGCCGCTGCGCGAGCGGCTGGTGGTGTCGTCGCCCGTCGGCGACGCGTGGCGGTGCCTGCGCTGCGGCGCGTACGTGCACGGCGACCCGCACGGCTCGGGCCCGGCCGACGAGGCGCCGCTGGTGAAGCGCGGCAAGGAGCTGCGCGACGCCTTCATCATGCGGTTCTTCGCGGTGGAGCGGCTGATCCGCGGGCTGATCGTGGCGGTCGCCGCGTACGGGGTGTGGCGGTTCGCGCAGAGCCGCGGCTCCATCCAGGAGGTCTTCGAGAAGGAGATCCCGCTGCTGCGGCCGATCGCGAAGCAGTTCGGCTGGGACCTGGACCACTCCAAGATCGTCACCTCGATCCGGCACGTGTTCGGGCTGGAGGAGCGGACGCTGCGCTGGCTCGCGATCGGGCTGCTGGTGTACGCGGCGATCGAGATCATCGAGGCCGTCGGGCTGTGGCTGCTGCAGCGGTGGGGCGAGTACTTCGCGGTCGTCGCGACCTGCTTCGGCCTGCCGGTCGAGATCTACGAGCTGTCCGAGAAGGTGACCGTGCTGCGGATCGGCGCGCTGGCCATCAATATCGGTCTGATCGTCTACATCATCGTCACCAAACGGCTGTTCGGCGTGCGCGGCGGCCGGGCCGCCCACGAGGCGCATCTGCGCAGCGAGTCGCTGATGGAGGTGGAGCACGCGGCGACCGATCCGGACGTCGCGCGGCCGTCGCACCCCGCCACGGGATGACCGGGAAGAGGTGAGGGGGCGATAAGTCCGGGAATGTGGGTGACATGCCGAAGAACGACGCGGCCCGCGAGCCCGCCCCCCAGCGCGTGCGACCCGTCCCCCGGCGCGGTCTCCTCACCCCCTTGGTGCTCATCGCGGCGACCATCGCGGTCGTCCTCGTCGTGCAGCAGGCGGTGCACGGCCTGCCGCACTGGCTGAACCCGTTCCACGAGGAGACCAAGGACCGCAGCGGCCCGGTGCTGCTGCAGTCGATCCGCGACCTGAACCGGTACGAGGCCGCCAGCGGTAACTTCCAGGTCGTCGTCGACCTGGAGAAGGACGCCAAGTTCCTGCCGTCGTCGCTGCGCGGCAAGCGGACCCTGTTCGTGGGCAACGGCTCCGTCGACGCCTACGTGGACTTCTCGCGGATCGCCACCGGCGCGGTGAAGGTGAACTCCGACCGGACGGCGGCGACGATCACGCTGCCGCACGCCCAGCTCGAACCCACCAACCTCGACACCAAGCGCAGCTACGTCTACGCGACCGAGCGCGGCCTGTTCGACCGGTTCGGCGACTTCTTCAGCAGCAACCCCGACAACCAGCAGCAGCTGTACGTGCTGGCGAGCCAGAAGATCCAGGCGGCCGCGCAGCAGAGCCGGCTGGCCGACCAGGCGGACGCCAACACCAAGCGGATGCTGGAGAACATGCTGAGGGCGCTGGGCTTCCGGACGGTCACCGTCCAGCAGCCCAACGCCCAGTAGCCGCCACATCGACCACCGCGCGGGCGCGACCGAAGGTCTGCTGGGCGAACGAGCCGGAGGCGAAGTTCTCCAGCAGGTCGCGGAGCGACTTAGCGCCCGCCCGTAGGCCGGTCGGGGCCGAGCCGCTAGGCGAGGCCCTGAGCCGGAACGCGAATCAATAGAGCGTCGCCCTGGCCGCCGCCGCCGCACAGGCCGGCGGCGCCGACGCCGCCGCCGCGCCGCTTCAGCTCGTAGGCGAGGTGCAGCACGATGCGGGCGCCGGACATGCCGACCGGGTGGCCGAGCGCGATGGCGCCGCCGTTGACGTTGACCTTCTCGGGGCCGACGCCGAGGTCGCGCATGGACTGGATGCCGACCGACGCGAACGCCTCGTTGATCTCGATGAGGTCGAGGTCGTCGACGGTCAGGCCCTCCTTGCCGAGGGCGTGCTTGATGGCGTTGGACGGCTGCGACTGCAGCGAGTTGTCCGGGCCGGCGACGTTGCCGTGCGCGCCGATCTCGGCGAGCCAGGTGAGGCCGAGCTCCTCGGCCTTCGCCTTGGACATCACCACGACGGCGGCGGCGCCGTCGGAGATCTGCGAGGACGAGCCGGCGGTGATCGTCCCGTCCTTGCTGAACGCGGGGCGCAGCCGCGCGAGCGACTCGGCCGTGGTGTCGGCGCGCACGCCCTCGTCCTTGGCGAACACGATCGGGTCGCCCTTGCGCTGCGGGATCTCGATCGGGGCGATCTCGTCGTCGAAGACGCCGTTCTTGATGGCCGCGGCGGCGCGCTGGTGGGAGCGGGCGGAGAACTCGTCCTGCTCCTCGCGGCCGATGCCGAGCCTGGCGTTGTGGTGCTCGGTGGACTCGCCCATCGCGATGCCGTCGAACGCGTCGGTCAGCGCGTCGTAGGCCATGTGGTCGAGGACCTCGATCGAGCCGTACTTGTAGCCGGCGCGCGACTTGGGCAGCAGGTGCGGCGCCTGCGTCATCGACTCCATGCCGCCGGCGACGACGATGTCGAACTCGCCGGCCCGGATGAGCTGGTCGGCGAGCGCGATCGCGTCGAGCCCGGAGAGGCAGACCTTGTTGATCGTGAGGGACGGGACGCTCATCGGGATGCCGGCCTTGACCGCCGCCTGCCGGGACGGGATCTGCCCGGCGCCGGCCTGCAGGACCTGCCCGAGGATCACGTACTCCACCTGGTCGCCGGCCACGCCGGCCCGCTCCAGCGCCGCCTTGATCGCGTGGGCGCCGAGGTCGGCGGCGGAGAAGTCCTTCAGCGCGCCCTGCAGGCGCCCCACGGGGGTGCGCGCTCCGGCGACGATCACGGACGTGGCGGTCATGTGGGGGCCTCCAGGAGGGTGCTGCGGCGACGTTTGCCACCATACCCAGGGAAGCGTCGCTCGCTTCCGTTCGCCCCCGTTCGGCCGTCCGTAGGGAGAAACGTCCATGCTGACCCGTATCGACCACATCGGTATCGCCTGTCACGACCTGGAGGCCACCGTCGAGTTCTACAAGGCGACCTACGGCTTCACCGACGCGCACTTCGAGGTGAACGAGGAGCAGGGCGTGCGGGAGTGCATGCTCAAGATCAACGAGACCGGCGACGGCGCGGCCAGCTACCTGCAGCTCATCGAGCCGATCAGGGACGACTCGGCGGTGGCCAAGTGGCTCGCGAAGAACGGCGAGGGCGTCCACCACATCGCGTTCGGCACCGACCAGGCCGTCGCGGACGAGGCGGCGGACATCGCCGGGAAGGGCGTCCGGGTGCTGTACGACGCGCCGAGGAACGGTTCCATGGGTTCCTTGATCAACTTTTTGCACCCGAAGGACTGCCATGGCGTGCTGACCGAGCTGGTCCAGAAGGCGTAGCCGGCGGGCGCGGGGGGCGCGAGGCCCGGCGGGACGGGGCGCGGCGCGCGCGTTGGCGCGGTCTCGCGCGCGCGCCGCGCGAGCGCGATCGGATCGTGACGTGTTCGATATCACCCGGCGGGCCCGTGGGGTGCAAGACCGCCGCTCTGTGAGCATTCGGACACATCTGGTGCATTTGCGACCCCCGTACCTGGGCACCTGGGGCACGGGACACGGTAACCGCAAACTGGGACAAACCACGCAGCGCGTCAAGATGAGCCCCCAACACGGCAGTGTCCGGAGTACGCTTCATCCACCGGAAGAGGTCTGGGGCACCGCGCCCGTTGACGGCGGCCGTCCATGCCAGGCGATCAACCGGTCCCCGGAACCACCCGTAGCCCCGTCACATCAGGATTGAGCCCTATGCAGTCCGACATCGACGCCCAGCTCAGCAACTTCTTCGAGGACACGCCCCCGCGCGATTTCGACGTGGTGCTCCGTGGCTACGACCGGCACCAGGTCGACGAGCACATCAAACAGCTCGAGAACGAGGGCCGGCAGGCACGCGAGCAGTCCCAGGCCCTCCAGCGGGAGCTGTCGGACGCCCATCGCCAGCTGCAGGAGCAGGAACGGCCCACCTACTCCGGCCTCGGCGCCCGCATCGAGCAGCTGCTGCGGCTCGCCGAGGAGCAGGCGACCGAGCTCGTCCAGGCCGCCCGGTCCGAGGCCAACGAGATCAAGGCCGCCGCGAAGGTCGACGCCGCCGAGCAGCGCGCCACCGCCGAGAACGACGCCGCCGAGCTGCGCGCCACCGCCCAGCGCGAGGGCGACGACATGCGGCAGGCCGCCGAGCGCGAGGCCGAGGAGGTGCGCACCTCCGCCCGCCGCGAGGCCGACGAGCTGACCTCCACGACCGAGCGCGAGGTCGCCAAGCTGCGCGCCACCGCCGACCACGAGGTCGCCGAGAAGCGCGCCGGCGCCGAGCGCGAGATCGCCAAGCTGCGCACCACGACCGAGCGCGAGGTCGCCCAGCTGCGCGCGTCCACCAAGCGCGAGCGCGACGAGATCCTCACGACCGCCAAGCGGCAGGCCGACGAGATGCGCGCGCAGGCCCAGCGCATCCTGGAGGAGAGCGAGGCGCAGCGGGCGCAGGCCGAGGCCGAGTTCGAGATCCAGCTGGCCGCCCGCCGCGAGGAGGCCGACCGGCAGGACGCCGAGCGGCACGCCGCCGCGCAGGCCGCCACCCAGAAGCTGGTCGCCGAGGCCGAGCAGCGCGCCGCGTCCGCCGAGCAGCGCGCCGCCAAGGCCACCCAGCAGGCCGAGCAGACCCGGCGCGAGGCCGACTCGCACGCCAAGCAGCTCATGGCCAACGCGCGCAAGAACTCCGACAACGTCATCGCCGAGGCCAAGTCGCAGGCCGAGCAGCTGCTCGCCGAGACCAAGGCCGAGGCCGACCGCGTCCGCACCGCCGCGCAGCGCCAGGTCGACGAGCTGACCCGGCAGCGCGACAGCATCACGAGCCACCTCAACCAGCTGCGCCAGCTCATCGGCGGCGTCGCCCCGGCGATGGGCGGCGGCGGCGAGCCCGAGCTGGCCGCGCCGCCGGAGAAGGCCGCCATCCCGGCCGCCGAGCCGAAGCCGGCCCCGGCGCAGCAGGCGCAGCCGAAGCCGCAGCAGGCCGCCCAGCCCGCCGGCAAGGCCGCGCCCGCCAAGCAGGCCCCGCAGGGCAAGAAGTCCGACGAGGACGACGAGGACTGGTGGCAGGAGTGACCCTCCGGGCCGGCTGACGGCCCGGAGGAGCGACGGAGAGCCTGGAGGCGGAAACGTCTCCGGGCTTTCCGTCGTCTACCCCCGTAACGCGTGGTCGGCGGCCCTCCGTCCGGACCCGTGAACGACGACGGCAGGACGGCGAAGGAGAGCGGCGTGCCCGACGACACCCCCAGCGAGGACAAGCCGGAGGCGGCGCCCGGGAAGGCGGCCACCGGCACCGCCGGCAAGGTCCCCGCGCCCGCACCCCCGGCCGACACCGCGGACGACGCGAATGACACGGACGGCGGCACGGACGGCGGCACGGACGGCGGCACGGAACGCGCGAGCGGCGACGACGACGGCGACGAGGGCAGCAGCGGTGCGGGCGGCGGCGAGACCGCCGGGGCGCCCAGCGGTGCCCTCGACACGGAGGCCGCCGACCAGGAACCCGCCTACGAGCTCGACCCGGCCACCGGCGGCCCGCGGACGCGCCCGGCTCCGGCGGACGAGCCGGCGGAGCAGCAGGCGCCCGAGCCCGGCGCGCCGGACCCCGCCCACGACGTGGAGCAGCGCCGCCGCGAGGCCGGCGTGAACCCGCTGTTCCCGTTCGGCCGCCCCGGCCAGCCGCTCGGCCGCGCCCACCCGTTCGTGTTCGGGTTCACCGCCGCGCTCGGCGTGATCACCGCGTGGATGCTGGTGAAGGCCGCGACGAACGCCAAGTCGGTGCTCGTGATGATCGTGGTCGCGATGTTCCTCGCGGTCGGCCTGAACCCGGCGGTGGAGCGGCTGCGCCGGTTCGGGCTGCCGCGCGGCGCCGCGGTCGGGGCGGTGTTCCTGATCGTGATCCTGTTCTTCGCCGGGTTCGTCGCGTCGCTCGTCCAGCCCGTCACCGAGCAGGTCACCGAGCTGCGGCACAGCATCCCCGACTTCGTCGACCAGCTGCAGAACAACAAGACGCTGGCCGACTGGGACAAGCGCTACGGGCTGCTCAAGCGCGCGGAGAAGGCCGTCAACAGCCCGGGCTTCCAGAACGGGCTCACCGACACCGCGACCGGCATCGGCAAGGTCGCGATCAACGGCGTCTTCCAGACGATCACGATCCTGATCCTGACGCTCTACTTCATGAGCTCGCTGCCGCAGATCAAGACGTTCTTCTACCAGCTCGCGCCGCGCACCCGCCGGGCCCGCGTCGCGCTGCTGGGCGACGAGATCCTCGACCGGATCGGCGGGTACGTCGCCGGCCAGTTCACGATCGCGTTCATCGCGGGGCTGTGCTCGTACATCTTCCTGTCGATCCTCGGGGTGAAGTACGCGCTGGCGCTCGCGCTGATCGTCGCGGTGACCGACCTCGTCCCGCTCATCGGCGCGACGATCGGCGCGGTGATCGTCTGCCTGGTCGCGTTCCTGACCGGGACGACCACCGACCTCATCGTCTGCGTGGCGTTCTACGTGATCTACCAGCAGGTCGAGAACTACCTGGTGTACCCGAGGGTGATGAAGCGGACGGTCGACGTCCAGCCCGCGGTGACGATCGTCGCGGCGCTGGTCGGCGCGGCGCTGCTCGGCGTCGTCGGCGCGCTGCTGGCGATCCCGACCGCGGCGGCGATCTCGCTGCTGATCCGCGAGGTGGTCCTGCCGAGGCAGGAGACGCTCTGAGCCGTTCCGGCGGCCCCGCCCGCGTCAGCGGGTGGTGCGGGCCAGCGCCGCGGCGAACTCGGCGACGGCCTGGTTGAACAGGTCGGGCTGCTCGACCGCGCACAGGTGCCCGGCGCGCGGGATGACGAGCAGCTCGGCGTTCGGCAGGGCGTCGGCCATGGCGCGCGCCTCGTCCTCGGTGGCGAGCGTGTCCTCGTCGCCGACCATCACCAGCGCGGGCACCTTGAGGCCGCGCAGCGTCTCGAACGACTCGGGACGTCCGGCCATGGCGCGCAGCGCCCACGCGGCGGCGGGCGGGGGCGTCGCCTGGACGAGCCCGCGGACGCGCCCGTAGACGAGGGCGCGCTGCCGGTAGGTGGTCGGCCCGACGAGACCGGGCAGCACCTCGTCCAGCAGGACCTGGACGGTGCCGTCGCCGTCGATCGCCTCGGCCTGCCGCAGCCGGTTCTCGCGGACGGCGGCGGTGTCGGCGGCGGCGCGCGTCGAGGCGAGGACGACGCCGAGCACGAGGTCGGGGTGGCGGCGGCACAGCGCCATCGCGACGTACCCGCCCATGGACAGCCCGCCGACGACGGCGCGCTGGAGGCCGAGCCGGCGGAACAGGTGCGCGACGTCGTCGGCCATCAGGTCGACGGACGGGTCGTCGGCGCCGAGCCGCGAGCCGCCGAACCCGCGCAGGTCCGGGGTGACGACGCGGAACCGGTTCGCGAGGCCCTGCCGCTGCTCGAGCCACATCGCCGAGGAGAGCGGGAAGGCGTGCAGCAGGACGAGCGGTGTCCCCGTCCCGACGTCCCTGGCGTACAGCTGCACGGTCATCCGGTTCCCTCACGTCCGCGAAACGCCGCCGCGTTCACGCGGCGGTCGGACAATCGTTACCCGCTATCGGGGGTGGTGGGACGGGAGTGGCCGCGATCGGCCGTGCGCGTTTATCTGTCCGGTTCGTCCCATTCTGTGGGAAGTGGGTACGCGTCCGGTGCGACGTGCCGGACGATCTCGTTCAGCACGGTCCGGACGTACGGCTCCCCCACCCACAGGTGCTTGGCGTTGTCCACGCCGATCACCTCCGCCTGCGGCGCGCGCGCGAACCGTTCCCGCGCCTCCGCCGGGCGCAGGTAGTCGTCGAACTCCGGGACGAGCGCGACGAGCGGCCGCCCGTCGGCGCCCCACGCGTCCAGGTCGGCGTCCCCGGCCCGCTTCAGCGGCGGCGACAGCAGGATCGCGCCCTCGACCAGCGGGTCCAGCCCCCAGCGCAGCGCCAGCTCGGTGCCGAACGACCAGCCGAGCAGCCACGGCCGCGGCAGGTCGTGGTACTCGGTGTACTCCAGCGCCGCCGCGACGTCGAACCGCTCTGTCTCGCCCTCGCCGAACTCGCCCTCGCTGGTGCCGCGCGCCGACGTCGTCCCGCGCGTGTTGAACCGCAGGACGGCGAGGCCGGCGAGCGCGGGCAGCCGGTAGGACGCCTTGCGGAGCACGTGGCTGTCCATCATGCCCTCGGCGGTCGGCAGCGGGTGCAGGCAGACCAGGGTCGCGACCGGCGGCCGGTCCGGCGGCAGCGCCAGCTCCCCGACGAGCCGCAGCCCGTCGGAGGTGTGCAGGGTGATCTCCTCGCGCCGCGCCGGAAGCACCGTCGCCGCCCTGATCTCCGCCATCGACTCCCTCACTCGCTGGTGCCGTGCCCACGTAACGCCGTGCTCGTTGATGCCGTGCATCGTTTATGCCGTGCCCGGTGACGCCGCGCCTAGTAGCGCGGCGCGTTCCTGCTCCGCTGGACGCGCGGCGCCCGGCGGGCCCGCGCCTCCCAGCACGGGCGGTGCCAGTGCCGCCGGTCGTCGGCGCCGCCCCGCTCGCCCGACGGCCACGCGACGACGTGCGGGACGCCCGGCGGGATCTCCTGGTCGCAGCCCGGGCACCGGTACGCCTTCACCGCGGCCGCCCTCGCGATCGACCGGACGATCCACTCGCCGTCCGGCCCCTCCTCCGTCCGCTGCGCCCAGCCGCCGCCCTGCGGCGGCTTCCCGGACACGGCACGGCGGTTCTTGCGGGGGCTCATGCCACCAGGATATGAGCCCGCGCGGGCCGCCGGTCGCCGGCCGTGGGCGCCCGGCGGCCGCGCTCCGGGCCCGGCGGGTCAGCGGATCGGCACGCCCGCGGTGACGTGCTCGGTGAGGAGCGGGACGGGCGCGAGCGCCGGCTCGCGCGTCTCGGCGTGCAGGGCGCGCAGCACGGCGACGGCGCGGTCGATCCCGAGGCGGTCGAGGTCGGCGATCGGGCCGGTCGGGTAGCCGCAGCCGAGCGTCATCGCGGCGTCGATCGCGTCCGCGTCGGCGTAGCCCGCGCCGAGCATCGCGGCGGCGTCGTTGAGGTACGGGAAGCGCAGCGCGTCCACGATGAAGCCGGCGCGGGCGCGGCAGCGGACGACGGTGAGGCCGAGCCGCCCGGCCAGCTCCGCGGCGCGGTCGGCGACGCCGGGACCGGTCGCGACGGTCTCCGCGATCTCGGCGAGCGCGCCCGTCCCCTCCGCGGCGAGCAGAGCGGGAAGGTGCAGGCCGACGACGTCGGCGGGACGTCCGGACGCCATCGCCGCCTCGGCCACCGGGACCGTCGCGGACGTGACGGCGAGGACCGCACCGGGCTTGGCGGCCTGCGCCGCGGCCGCGAGCAGTTCGCGGCCCGCGCCGGCGTCGCCGGACGCCTCGACGATCAGATCGCAGTCCGCGAGGTCGGCGGTGGCGCCGCGGACCTGCGCGCCCGCGCGGTCGCAGAGCGCGGCGAACGCGTCGGCGAGGGCACCGGTGCCGAGGACGCCGACGACGGGCGCGGGACCCTCCGCCGGCGCGGGCGCCTCGGCCTTCGGCGCGCCGTGGTCGTAGAAGCCGCGGCCCGTCTTGCGGCCGAGCAGCCCGGCGGTGACCAGCTCGCGCAGCAGCGGCGACGGCGCGTGCCGCCGGTCGCGGGTCTCGGCGTGGATCGCCTCCAGCACCTCCAGGCAGGTGTCGAGGCCGATCAGGTCCATCAGGGTGAACGGGCCCATCGGCAGGCCGGCGCCCGCCGTCATCGCGGTGTCGATGTCGTCGCGCGTCGCGTGCCCGGACTCCAGCATCCCGGCGGCCTGGTTGAGGTAGCCGAACAGCAGCCGGTTCGCGACGAACCCGGCGCGGTCGCCGATGGTGACCGGGGTCTTGCCGAGGTCCTTCACCAGCGCGGCGACGCGGTCCACGGCCTCCGGCTCGGTGAGCACCGTGCGGATGACCTCGACCAGCTTCATGACCGGCGCCGGGTTGAAGAAGTGCACCCCGACGATCTTGGTGGGCCGCTCCGTGGTGACGGCGATGTCGGTGACCGACAGCGAGGAGGTGTTGGTGGCCAGCACCGCGTCGGCGCGGCACACCCCGTCCAGCGTCGCGAACACCTTGCGCTTCAGGTCGAGGCGCTCCGGCACCGCCTCGATGACCAGGTCGCAGTCGCCGAGGTCGGCGAAGTCCGTGGACAGCGTCACCCGGCCGAGGATCTCGCGCTGCGCGTCCTCGGTGAGCCTGCCGCGCTTCACCGCGCGCCCCGTCGACTTCTCCAGGTGGCCGCGGCCGCGCTCCAGCGCGTCCTGGTTCACCTCGATGCCGACGACCGCCAGGCCGCCGCGCGCCAGCACCTCGGCGATGCCCGCGCCCATGGTGCCCAGTCCGACGACCCCGACCCTGCTGAACGAACCACCAGTCATGCACGGCAGTCTCCCAGAGCGCTCGGCCCGCCCGGATGCCGGGTACGACCGGGACGTGCGCTTCGGAATCTTCCTGCTCGCCGCCCGCTACCCCGGTCAGGACGACGCCGCCGCCCTGGCCCGCACGGTCGAGGCCGCCGTCGCGGCGGAACGCGCCGGATTCGACGACGTGTGGCTGGCCGAGCACCATTTCATGTCCTACGGCGTCATCCCGTCGGCGACGCTGATGGCGGGCCACGTTCTGGCCATGACCCGCCGCGTCCACGTCGGCACCGCGGTCAGCGTCCTGTCCGACCAGCATCCCGTGGCGCTCGCGGAACAGGCGGCGATGCTGTCGCTGCTCTCCCGCGGGCGTTTCCGGCTGGGCGTCGGACGCGGCGGCCCGTGGCGCGATCTGGAGGTCTTCGGAACGGGGCTCCGCCGCTACGAGGAAGGGTTCGCCGAATCGCTCGACCTGCTGCTCGCCTGGCTGCGCTCGGAACGGCTCGGGTGGCGGGGCGAGCATTTCTCGTTCCGCGAAGTCCCGGTCGTGCCGAGAACGGACGTCCCGCCGCCGGTCTCCGTCGCGTGCACCTCTCCCGCCACCGAGGCGATCGCCGCGGAACGCGGCCTGCCGATGCTCCTCGGAATGCACGTCGGCGACGAGGAGAAGGCCGCCGCCGTCGCCCGCCATGGCGTCCCGGACGCGCCGCACATCTCCGTCCACCTCGCGCAGGTCGCCGGCACGCGGGACGAGGCCGTCCGGACGCTCCTCGACGAGATGCCGCGCTGGCTCGGCCCCGGCCTGGACGGATACGTGCCCGTCGACGACCGGCCCCGCCCGTCCCGCGACCCCGTCGCCTACACCCGGCGCCTGTGCGACCTGCACCCCGTGGGCTCCCCCGACGACTGCGCCGCCGCCTTGGCCGCGACCGCCGAGCGGACCGGGATCCGGCACCTCGTCCTGCTGGTCGAGGCCGCCGGATCGCACCGCGCGACGCTTGAGAACATCGCCCGGCTCGGCGCGCAGGTCCTCCCGAGAACGCGCGCGGCGCTCTCCTGACCGGCCGCCGGCTCCTTATACGCGGACGCGCCGCCCTAGGGGAAGGGGGGCGGGTGCCCGGCACCCCCGAGGCGAACCGGCCGCGGATTAAGCGCACGATTAAGCCGCCGCCGCGT